>CAKPZU010000053.1 GCA_934215405.1 uncultured Bacilli bacterium
TCAAAAAAGAGGAGATATTTAATGCAAACAAAAAGGGGATGAGAGCCTATTTTATTTATAGGTTTCTAAACATCCCCTTTACGATTCTATCGAAAAACAATCTATCATATAAATAGTTTAATGCTAAAGCATAAATAAATAATTTTAACGTTTTAGCTCTTTTAGTTTGCCTTATAAGCCTATATGGCTTTTTAAACTAAAAAATTTATTGACTATAAGTATATATTAATATATAATATTAATCGTACGTTTTAAAATGGAACGAAGGTGATTTATTTGAAAAGAAACAAAAAAGCCATTTTTATGCTATTTTGTTCATTAATTCTTGCTTCATGTGGTAATAATAATGGAATAGGGCATAAAGAAAATGGCTATACAGTAAAAGTAACTTATGATCTTGGGGAAGGTGTATACGAATTACAAAATGCCGAAAGAGTTCATACCCTTGATTTGTATTACAAGCCAAATTCTCCAATCACAGACTTTAATGGTTTCACAAATTACAAATTCTATAATGGTAGCGGAGATACCGCAATGACTTTTGGTGGCTTTTATTTTGATAAAAGTTTTACTCAAAAGCTTGATGCTTCAACATTTAGATTAACCGATAAGGATATCACTGTTTATGCTAAATGGATTGGTTATGATTTTGACATTTATTATCAGCCTGAAGGAAAAGCAGAATTTGTAAAACTAGGATTTGTAAGAGATAAGGTTGATTCAATTTTCTCATATAGTAAAACTTGGGGAAAAGTAAATGATTTATTTGAGGGCTATACATTAATTGGTGCCTATTCAGATAAAGAAATGACAACATCCATTGTTGATGATGAAAACTTTAAGGTTACAAAAGAGGAAAACAAAAAAGCTGTTTACACTAAATGGGTAAAAGGTGATTATAAATTTATTAGTTCTGTTGATGAATTTATTGAAAATCTTGGTGAAAGTATGTACTTAAATTGTGATATTGATTTAACTGATAAAAAAATAAGCTATACCTCATTAAATGGTAAAACAATTTTAGGAAACAATCATAAAATTACTAATTTAGTTGTTGATACAACAGGTAGAGATGGTAAGGGAAATAGTGCTGTTGGAGGATTGTTTAGGCAAATTAAGAATTCAACAATTAAGGATTTAACAATTGAAGGAAGTTTTACTTTAAATCCAACACTTGCTCAAAAAATGTATTTTGCTGCTCTTTCTGGAACTGCTACAAATATGACACTTGATAATGTAAATATTAGTGCAACATATAGTGTTGCTAATACTAAAATTGAGTTAATAGTTTCTGATAGCCAATATGCATATACAGAAAAAGAATGTAAAATTACAAACTCATCAATTAAATTAACTAAGGTAGAAAAGGAGTAAAAGAATATGAATAAAAACAAAAAAATATTTCTAACAAGTTTACTTATGGCTTTAACGATTACAGGTTGTAATAATAATAATAATAATAACGATAAGAAAACTTATAACAATGATGAAGATGCTTTAATTTTTGCAATTACTGATTTAGATGGCTTATTTAACCCATTTTATTATTCTTCTGGAAATGATGGTAGCATTATTGGTATGACACAAATATCAATGTTTACAACAGATAAAAATGCCAAAATTGCTTATGGTGATAATGAACCAGTAGTTGTTAAAGATTATTCACAAGTATATGATAAAGAAAAAAATCAAACAACTTACACATTTGTAATTAAAAATCCAGAATCTAAAGTTAGATTTAGTAATGGTAGCTATTTAACAATGAAGGATGTTTTATTTAATCTTTATGAATACTTAGATCCAGCTTATACAGGATCATCAACAATGTATTCTACAGATATTCTTGGTTTAAAGGAATATAGAACACAACAAGCAACTGAGGCTGGGCAAGATGCTTTTGCTCAAAGATTCAATAGAGAAGCAAGAGAAAGAATTAATGCATTAGTTACAGTGCTTGCTGAAATTGATGATGAAAAACCTAAAGGTACTCTTTATTCAATTGATGATTACAAAAAACAATTAACTGCTAAAGCATCAAAATATGCTAACAATCAAAACTACCCATATGCTAGTAAGTTTGTTGAAGATTTTAATTTTGTTAGTGATACATTTAAAGGTGAATTAAAAACTGACTATCAAAACTCAGTTGGCACTTATGAAAAAGAATATGGATTTACAAATATCGACTCATTCTTATATACTGAAGGATTAATCTTAATCGACTTAGATTTAGAAGATGGCGATCCTGATAAAATCCAATATGTTGTAAATGATAAAGACGATCCTGATTATCCAAAAACTATGGATGAGGCAATTAATTTAGTTTACGATTATTATTTCCCAAGTAGTTTTGCTACAATCGTTAATTATTGGTCAGTAACTGCTCCAACTGTACTTGCTCAATTTGAAGTTGATGCTAAGTCAAAATATTTCGAATCATTAGGTGGCAATTTACCTTATAAGAATATTTCAGGTGTAAAGGTTATTGAAGAAGATACAACTGTAAATGGCACTACTTATAAGTATGCTCGTTACAATGAAAATGGTGAAAAGGTTGCAGGGGCTGATAATGGCTATGAAATGTTTTCAATAACAATTGATGGTGTTGACCCTAAGGCTATATGGAATTTTTCATTCACTGTAGCGCCAATGTATTATTATTCTTCAGAAGAACAAATCAAGGCATTTGATTATAAAGAACATTTTGGTGTTGCTTATAATAATAGTTCATTCCAAAAAGATGTAATTAAAGGTGGAAATAGAATTTCCTTACCAGTTGGTGCTGGTGCTTATCAAGCATCTGATAATAAAAGATCTCAAACTTGTTCAGACCCTAATGAATTTAAGAAGGATAACGTAGTATATTTTGTTAGAAATGATAATTTCTTAATGGGTGCACCAAAAATTAAATATATCCGTTATCAAGTTATCCCACAAAATGATATGCTAAGTGCTCTTGAAAAGGGACAAGTTCATTATTGTGAACCACAAGCAAAAGAAGAAAATACTAGCAAGATAAAAGGTATTTCTTATTTAGATTATTCAACTGCTCAAACATTAGGCTATGGTTATATTGGTATTAATCCTAAATATGTTCCTTCAATTTATACGCGTCGTGCAATTATGACAACTATGGATACTACATTATCACTTGCTTATTATCCTGGAACTTCTGAAGCTATTTATAGACCAATGAGTAAAGTTTCTTGGGCTTATCCTCAAAACTGTGATCCTTATTATGCTTATGATGAAACTGGCCAAGAAGCTTTAAAATTACTTGAAAAGGCTGGATATGTTCAAAACTCAAAAGGATTATTAGTTGATAATGAAGGTAAACAATTAACATTAAAATATACATTAGCTGGTGACTCTACTGACCATCCTGCTGCAAATGTATTCTATCGTTCACAAGATATATTAAAAAAGCTTGGTGCAAAGGTTGACGTTACAACAGATGTTAATGCTTTAACAAAACTTGCTGATGGTGGACTAGCAATTTGGGCTGCTGCTTGGTCTTCAACAATTGATCCAGACATGTATCAAGTTTACCATAAAAAATCTCAAGCTACATCAACTAAAAACTGGGGATATAATGTAATTGAAGCTGATACTACAAGTAAATATGCAACTGAAAGAGATATTATTGATAAATTATCTGAAAAAATTGAAGAAGGAAGAGAAACATTAGATCAAAATCAACGTATATCAATTTATGCAAATTGCTTAGATTTGGTTATGGAATTAGCTGTTGAGCTTCCAACATATCAAAGAAGTGATTTATTTGCTTATAATTCAAGTTATCTTGATGCTTCAACTATGACACCAAAGGATGAAGTATCACCTTACAATGGTCCAATTAATCAAATTTGGAATTTAAGTTTAGTAACTAAGTAAAAAAAGAAGGTGTTAGTAAATGTTTAAATACATCGTAAAACGTCTTCTATTATCGATATTAATTATTTTTGGTGTTTCTGTAATAATTTATACATTAGTACGTTTGATGCCTGCAAACTATATTACTCAAAAGTTTGCAGCTCAACAATCAACTGGACAAATTAAAGAAGAGGATTTAAAAGAAATGCTTCGCTTATATGGCCTTGAGGATAATTCCTTCAATGGTATAATAAAAGGCTATTTCAATTGGCTTGGTAATGCATTAAAAGGAAATTTAGGTGAATCATTTGTTTATGGTAAGCCTGTTGCAAATGTTATTAAAGAATATATGTGGATTTCTTTTGGTATTGCTGCTGTTGCCTTAATTTTTGAATTTTTAATTTCTATTCCTTTAGGAGTATCTTCTGCTGTAAAGCAATATTCATTCCAAGACTATTTAGTTACTATTCTTGCAATGATTGGTATTGCTTTCCCTTCATTTTTCTTTGCACAAATTTTAAAGAAAATATTTGCAGTCGATTTAAACTGGTTACCTATTACTGGACAAATTGATGCAACGATAACTGTCGATCAAGTTGGACAATTTAGATATTTTTTAATTAGACTTAAGCACTTAATTTTACCAATGATTGTTATGGTAGTTTTATCAATTGGTGGTATGATGAGATATACAAGAACAAATACTCTTGAAGTATTAAATGCTGATTATATTCGTACTGCTCGTGCAAAAGGTTTGCCTGAAAAAAAAGTTATTTATAAACATGCATTTAGGAATACTATGATTCCATTAGTTACGATATTTGCTGGTATATTGCCTTCATTATTTGGTGGAGCTATGATTGTTGAACAAGTATTTGGTATTGAAGGTATTGGTAATATTGCTTATAAAGCATTAAGCCAAGGCGACATTCCATTTATTATGGGATATAATATGTTTTTAGCTATATTGACAGTTATTGGTACTTTATTATCTGACTTAATGTATGCTGTAGTTGACCCTCGTGTAAAAATTGGAAAGTAGGTGAGCAATATGGAAAATGAAAAAATTGATCAATCAACAATAAAAGAAGAAACAAATGTTGCTCATCAAACTGAAATAGATAACGAAGAAGAACTTGAAGTAAAGGTTGAAGAAATTTCAAATGCTAAAATGATGTCCCCTTCAAAAATGATTATAAGGAGATTCTTTAGATCAAAATTGTCAATTGTTGGACTAATTATGATTATTTTCTTATTTGTATTTTCTTTTTTAGGACCATATATTTTAATGGCTTTAGATAAAATTGATTTTTTAAATATTATTACTATTTGGGGTGAAAGAGAAGCTGATAATTATACAAATACTGAGGTAAAAGAGGACGTTATTAAATTTGTAATTGATGGTAAAGAGTATATTACTTACCATGTTTATGAATTAAAGAGTAAATTAAATGACTTAGCTGGAATATCAAAATACCATTGGCTTGGTACGGATAAAAATGGCTTTGATATTTTTACAAGATTAATGTATGGTGGAAGAATATCATTAGCAATTGGCTTTATTGTTGTATTTATGGAGATGTTTATTGGCGTTATAATGGGTGGAATCTCTGGATATTTTGGAAAATGGGTTGATCAGTTAATTATGAGAATTTGTGATATATTTAATTGTATTCCTACACTTCCAATTTTATTGATTTCATCAGCGGTACTTGATTCTTGGAATGTTTCTCCTTCGCAAAGAATTTATTATTTGATGTTTATAATTACTTTATTTGGTTGGTCAGGAACTGCAAGATTGGTAAGGGGACAAATATTATATCTTCGTGAGCAAGAATATATGATTGCTGCTGAAGTTATGGGTTATCCTGCAAGTAAAAAGATATTTGGACAACTTATTCCAAATGTTTTACCTCAATTAATTGTCAGTGCAACATTAGGATTAGGTAGTGTTATTTTATATGAATCAACTCTTTCGTATTTAGGACTTGGTGTTCAACCTCCTTACGCTGCTTGGGGAACAATGGTTTCAGCTGCTAGTTCAAATATTAATGTTGAAAGCTATCCATTACTATGGTTCCCTGCTGGAATATGTATTGTACTTGCAATTTTAGGATTTAACTTTATTGGTGATGGCTTACGTGATGCCTTTGATCCAAAAGGAAAGAGGTAGATATTATGGCATATATTAGCAATAAAGAAATTAAAGAAATTATCAAAGAAAACAATCGTCAAATAAAAGCCTTACAAAAAAGAAATAAATCTTATACAAAAGATGATTACATTACTAAAATGAAAGATGAAAATAACGTAGTTGAATTTGAAAATTTACATACTTATTTTTATACTGATAATGGTATTGTTAAAGCTGTTAATGGTGTAACATATGAGGTTCCTAAAAATAAAATTGTTGGTATAGTTGGTGAATCAGGATGCGGTAAATCAGTTTCATCATTATCACTTATGCGTTTAATTCAAGGCCCATCTGGACAAATTGTTGAAGGTGCTATTAGATTTAAAACAACAATTGATAAGCTTGATGAAAAGGGCAAAAAGATACCAATTTATACTAATGAAAAAGATGAAAAAGGAAATCCAATTCAAGCTAGAGATAAAAATGGCTTTTATATGTTTGAACAAGAAGATGTAACATACGATGTTTCTAAAATTCCTTTAAAAGAGATGTATAAAATAAGAGGAAAAGACATCACTATGATTTTCCAAGAGCCAATGACATCTTTAAACCCAGTATTTACAATTGGAAATCAACTTGATGAAGTATCTTTTTTACATAACCATGCTGATAAAGAATCTGCAAAAGCTAAATCTATTGAAATGCTAAAGCTTGTTGGCATTCCTGATGCTGAGATGTTTTATAAAAAATATCCTCATGAATTATCAGGTGGTATGCGTCAACGTGTTATGATTGCTATGGCTCTTGCTGCCAACCCTAAATTAATTATTGCTGATGAGCCAACAACTGCTCTTGATGTTACAATTCAAGCTCAAATTCTTGACTTACTACGTAATATTCAAAAGAAAACAGGTTGCTCAATTATGTTAATTACTCATGATTTAGGTGTTATTGCAGAAATGGCTGATTATGTAATTGTTATGTATGCAGGAAGAATTATTGAAAAGGGTACGGCTCTTGAAATATTTGATAATCCTATCCATCCTTATACAAAGGGCCTTCAAAAGGCAAAGCCAAGAATTGATGGTAATAGTAATGAACCATTATATTCAATTCCAGGAAATGTTCCAAATCCAATTAATATGCCAAAAACATGTTATTTTAAAAATAGATGCCGCTATTGTAATAAGCAATGTGATGGTGATTACCCACCAATGGTACAAGTTTCACCAACACATTTCGTTTCATGTTATTTAGCAAAAGGAAAGGAGATTTAATATGTCAAGTGAAAATAAAGTGGCAATTAATGATACGGTTTTGTCATTAAAGAAAGCCAATAATAAGCATCTTTTAACTGTTTCTCACTTATGCAAATACTTTCCTGTTGCTACAAATTTCTTTGGAAAACCAATTAAGTTTTTACACGCTGTTGAAAATGTTTCTTTTACATTAGATAAAGGTAAAACTTTAGGAATTGTTGGAGAATCAGGCTGTGGTAAAACAACACTAGGAAGAACAATATTAAGATTATATGACATTCAAGGTGGAAGAGTAATTTTTGATGGAAATGATATTACCAATCTAAAAATAAAAGAAATGAATAAGTTTAGAACTCGTATACAATACGTTTTCCAAGATCCATATTCATCACTTCCTCCACGTATGCCAGTTGGAGAAATTATTGCTGAACCAGTAAGAATTCATCATATTGTTCCAAAGGATGAGGTTAAAAGCTATGTATTAAAAGTCATGAGAGATTGTGGCTTACAAGATCATTATTATGATAGATATCCACATGAATTTTCAGGTGGTCAAAGACAAAGAATTTGTATTGCTAGAGCTTTAGCTGTAAAACCTGAATTAATTATTCTTGATGAACCAGTATCTGCACTTGATGTTTCAATTCAAGCACAAATTGTAAATCTTTTAAAGAATTTACAAAAAAAGGAAGGCTTCACATACATTTTTATTACACATGATATTTCAGTTGTTAAGTATGTATCTGATGAAATTGGTGTTATGTATTTAGGCGATATGGTAGAAAAAGGAAGTAAGGATGATATCTTTAAATCACCATTACATCCATATACTTTAGCATTATTCTCAGCAGTTCCAGTTGCTGACCCTAAAGTAAAAATGAATCGTATTATTTTAAAAGGTGATATTCCTTCTCCAACAAATCCACCTCGTGGTTGTAAGTTCCATACAAGATGTAACAATTGCATGGAAATATGCAAATCAATTGAACCTAAATTTATTGAAGTCGAAAAAGATCACTTTGTAAAATGTCATTTGTTTGATGGAAAAGGTATTGAATCTTCATCTGAAGATGCAAAAGAACTAAATGAAAAAGCATAAAGAAGAATTTATAGATGATGGCAGATCATTTGCTAACATGGATGTTGAAGGCATGCCAAAAAAATTCACTTTTGATAAAAATCGTAAAAGAAAATACGATGTTACAAAAGAGGAAAAAAAACATTTGATTCTAGCAGGTTATAAAGCATTTTTACCAGTTTTAATTTTTGGCATATTAGGTATGCTTTTAGCAATGTTTTTAATATTTTTATGGTTAAGTTAACAAGTAGATTGAAAAATCTACTTTTTTTTACACTTTTTAAAAGAAAAGTTGTATATATAATTAGGAGGTATAAAAATGCTTAATGAAATTGAATATCAAATAATTGATAAAAAGAAGCAATTAGAAAGCTATGGACTAGGAGCAGAACTTGGCATGGGACTAATTGCTGCGTTTGGAGTTATTGCCATTATTACCGTAGTTATATATAAGGTTTATGGCTCAAAAAGCGGTGATATAACCTTGCCTGGTGGATTTAAGTTTAAGTTTTCAAAATAATGGGAACAATTAAGGATTTACCAATTGATGAAAGACCAAGAGAGAAAGCCTTGCAATTTGGAATTGATAAGCTATCAGATAATGAATTGCTAGCTTTACTTATTGGTAAAGGCACTAAAAATAAGTCGGCTTTAGAAATAGCTATGGAGCTAATTTTAGTTCATCAAGGAATAGAAGGTGTTTTTAAAGCAAGTATTTACGAATTAGTAAAGGAGGAAGGAATAAACAAGGTTAAAGCATTAGAAATTAAAGCTATGTATGAGGTGCTTTTAAGACTAAATAAAAAGAGGGATATAGCCAAAAATGAAGGAATGTATATAAATTCAACGATGGATGTTTTTAATTATTTATATAAGCTATTTGATAATAAAAAAAATGAGCAAATAATAGTTTTATATTTAAATATTAAAAATAAAGTGTTACATGAAGAAATTATTTCAATAGGAGATGATTCGCATTCAATAAATAATAACAAGCTCATTTGTAAAAATGCAATTGAATTATATGCCAAAAAGGTAATTGTTGCCCATAATCATCCATCTGGAAATGCTACGCCATCATTTGATGATGTAAAAACATTTTTAGATTTAAAAAAAGCTTTGTCATATGTAAATGTTAAATTAATTGATCAAGTTATTATTGGAAAAAAGGAATGCTATTCGCACGCAAGCGATAAAAAAATAAATGTAAATGCCTTTTCTTCTTGTCCTTTAAATACTAATAACGTATAATTACATAAAGCGAGGAGATAACATGGATATTCTTTTTATAAACATTCCGCTTCTTGTATTATTCTTCTTAATATTTTTTATAAAGAAGGCAAAATCACGTGGAATAATTACTAATAGTTTAATATCATTTATAATTAATGTAATTATAGCAGTTCTTTTTAAGCTTAAATACATTGATGCATTAATTATAGGATTTTATAATGTAATAAATGTTATTTTGTATTATTATAAAAGTAGAAAATGGCTAAATTATTTACCATTATTAATAATAATAATAGAAATGTTTGCCTTTAATAGCAAATATATATTAAAAGATGATTATAATTTTAATTATGCTGGTTTTATAGTTTTAAATTTGTTTGTTATTTTTTTACTTTTACTATTTAAGAATAAGGATTTTGATTTTAATAGCATTAATACAAATAAGATTTTTAAAATAGCAATGCTTGTATCATTATGCTTATTAGTATTTTTCATAGTTTATTCTTTTTTTAATAGTGAAAAATATTATATAAAATATCCGCTTGATTATGAAAAGTTTAATTATAAAAAGAACCCATATGCTTTATTATTTGAAGGCTTTTTAAATAAGCATTTATATATAAATATAAAGCCAGATCCTAGAATTGGCATGCTTGATAATCCTTATGTTGGATTTAGTAAATATGAGCATTTGTGGGATTTTGCTTGGTATGATAATAAGTACTATGTATATTTTGGAGTTGCCCCAGTAATTCTATTTTATTATCCAGTTTATTTATTATCATTTGGAAATTATATTCCAGCATATGCATTTATAAATGTAATACTATTAATTTTTACAATAACATTTGCTTTTTTAACATTATTAAGATTTTATAAGCACTTTAGCCAAAAATTTAGCCTAGTTATTTTTACATTGTGTTTAATTGCTTCATTTTTAGGCGGTGGTTATTTATTTTTAGCCTTAGCTGAAGAAATGTATAATACACCGATTTTATGTGGCGTATGCTTTATGTTTGTTATGTACTACTTTTCATTAAAAGGAATAGAGGAAGATAATAAATGGGCATTTTTAATTATGGGAATAGCATTTATTTTAATATTAGCAAGTCGCCCTAATTTGACATTATCATTATTCTTGTTAGTCCCATCATTAATCAAATATTTATTTAAAAACAAAGCCTTTTGGATTAATTTAGTTAGATTTGTTCCATGCTTTATAGCATTATTGGTAGGCTTTACATTGATAGGTTGCTATAATTATTTACGTTTTAAATCGGCTTTTGATTTTGGAAGCCACTATCAGTTAACTGTTTCAGATGTTTCCAAAAATAAGCTTGCTATTGAAAACATAAAGGCCTCATTTTATTATTATTTACTACAGCCTCCACGCTTTGAAAATAATGCACCATTTTTAAAAATACAAGCTTTAGATGTGAAAACATTTAATCTATCACATTATGTCTATGTTTTTCCAACAATTGGTTTATTAACAATACCATTAAATCTATTTATTGTAGTTGGATTTATAAAAAACAAAAATAAAGAACTATTATTATTTAATATTGTTTCCATTATCTTTATTTTAGTTTTATCATTTATTAATTTTTCAATTGCTGGTGTCCATATTAGATATCTTATGGATTTATTACCTATTTGCCTTTTTGTTTCGTTATTAAATATCTTACTTTTTAACGATAGAATCAAATCTATAAAAGGAAAATATATCTTTAAAAGTATTTTCTACATTGCCTTTTCACTTTCTATTTTTTACTATTTAAATCTTTTAGTTAATGAATCCTATATAATAATTAAGGAGTATCCATTAATTAAGCAAAGTGTATATAATATATTAAATGGAATAATGCATAGGCAATAATGATGATTTGTTTGCTTAAGGTGTTTAAATAAAAAGTATTTTATTATATAATAATAAAGAGGCGGTGATTAGATGATTTCATTTTTAAAAGGAGAAATTGTTGAAATAAAGGTTGATAGTATATTAATTGATGTAAATGGAATTGGTTTTCAAGTATATGTAGGAAAGCCTCAGGATTTTTCATTCGGGCAATCTTTAGTATATACATATTTTCAAGTAAAAGAAGATGGATTTTCATTGTTTGGCTTTAAAACAAAGCAAGAGCAGGATTTATTTTTAAAGCTAATTAATGTTAATGGAATCGGTCCAAAAACTGCATCTGGAATTTTAGGAGCATGCTCAACTAGTTCATTAATTAGTGCAATAGAACTTGGAAATCTTGCCTTTTTAAAAAAATTGCCTTCTGTTGGCCCTAAAGCTGCACAACAAATCGTTTTAGATTTAAAGGGTAAGCTTATTTTAGATAATAACGAAAATAAGCCATCAAACAAAAAAAGCGATTTATATAGTGATGTTTATGATGCCTTAAAGCAATTTGGCTTTAAAATTAGTGAGATTGACTCAGTAATTAATAAAGTCACTGACATAGAAAAGAAACAAACACCAGAAATAATTAAGGACTGCTTAAAAATGCTAAGAAAGTAGGTGTGTTAGTTTGAGTGAAGAAAGATTATTACAACCAGAAGAAAGAAAAGAAGATGATGACGTTGAGCTAAAACTTCGTCCTTCATCTTTAAAAGAATATATTGGTCAAGAAGATATGAAAAAGAATCTATCTATTTTCATTGAGGCTTCAAACAAACGTAATGAAGCCTTAGACCATGTTTTGATTTATGGCCCACCAGGGCTTGGAAAAACAACGCTTGCCTATGTTATAGCTCATGAAAAAAATGCTAATATAAAGGTTGCAAGTGGACCAGCAATTGAAAAAACAGGAGATTTAGCTTCTATTTTATCAATGCTAGAGCCAGGAGATGTTTTGTTTATTGATGAAATCCATAGGCTTCCAAAGGTTGTTGAAGAGGTATTATATGCAGCAATGGAGGATTTTGAAATTAATATTGTTGTTGGCAAAGATAGTAGCGCTCATTCAATAACAATTGCTCTTCCACCATTTACCTTAGTTGGAGCAACAACAAGAGTTGGTGATGTTGCATCTCCTTTAAGAGATAGATTTGGCATTGTATTTAAGCTTGATTACTATTCGCT
>CAKPZU010000054.1 GCA_934215405.1 uncultured Bacilli bacterium
TGTAGCATCATTAAATGAAAATATTGAATTAATAAAGCCTGAATATGATTTTAATAAAACTCAAGAGGAATTAAATGTCCTTGAAGAAAAAATAAGAAAATTAAAGCATGCAATTAATACCTTTAATTGCCAAACAATAGTTATAGATTTTAATATGAGTATTGATCAACTTCTTATATATATCCCACAGCTTTCAAGAAAAAAATCTAAACTTTTAGAAATGAAAAATAGACTTGCTATTAAACGTGAGCCATCTATTTCTAGAGTTGGAAATATTATTGATTATAATTATGCTAATTATGATATTAATGAAGCAAATAAAGAATATGAACGTGTTGATAAATTATTAACAAATGCTCAAACAGCATTAGATGTAATTAATAACACAAATACTTTTGAATTTGAATTTTAATTAGCTACCATCATTTAAAAGCAAAAATAATTTTAGTGGAAAATTTTCGTTTAAGGTTAATGTTATAAATGTTATTTTCAATCGTTATTTTTTATTAATAAATGTTTAAGGTTAAAAGTGAGAATATTTTTTAATAGCTTTTGAATGTAAAAACTTTGATAGTGGAAGTAAATGGTTATAAGCTATCGCCTAAAAATGATATAACAATCATTTTTTTTCTTTTTTTGGCATATTTTAAAAAGAAAAATAATTAAAAACTATATTTCTATAAGAAATATTGGTATAATAGTATAGACATTGCTTTTTGCTATGTGAATTAAATATTAGGAGGTTATATTACAATGGGACTTTTAAAAAAAATATTTAATGTAAACAAAAAACACTTAAAGAAGCTACATGATAGAGCAATACAAATTGATGCCTTAAAGGATGATATTGCTAAGCTAAGTGATGATGAATTAAGAAATAAAACTAAAGAATTCCAAGCAAAGCTTGCTGGTATTGAGAATCGTGAAGAATTAGATGCTGCAATAGATAGTATTTTAAATGAAGCCTTTGCTGTATGCAGAGAAGCTGCTAAAAGAGTATTACACCAATTCCCATATGTTGTACAAATTATGGGTGCTTTAGCAATTCATGATGGTGATATTGCTGAAATGAAAACTGGTGAAGGTAAAACATTAACAGCAACAATGGCTGTATATACAAATGCTTTAACTGGTAAAGGTGTTCATGTTGTTACAGTAAACGAATACTTAGCTCATCGTGATGCTGAATGGATGGGTGAAATTTATAGATTCTTAGGCTTAACTGTTGGTTGTAATTTAAGAGAATTAAGTCCCGAAGAAAAAAGACAAGTTTATAGCTGTGATATAACTTATACAACAAACTCAGAATTAGGTTTTGATTATTTAAGAGATAATATGGCTAGATCATTAAGCGGTAAGGTTCAAGTTAAAGGCTTAAATTATTGTGTAATAGATGAATGTGACTCTATTTTAATTGATGAAGCTCGTACACCACTTATTATTTCTGGTGGAAATAAAGCTAATGCTGCTTTATATGTTCCAGCAAATAGATTTGCTCGTTCACTAATTAAAGGTGTTCATTTTGATGTTGATGTTGAATCTAAAGCTGTATTTTTAACTGAAAAAGGTAATGAAAAGGCTGAAAAGGATTTTGGTATTAAAAACCTATATGATATGGATAATACAGTATTACTTCACTGTATTAACAATGCTTTAAAAGCAAATTATGCTATGGCAAGAGATGTTGACTATGTTGTGCAAGATGATGAAATTGTTATCGTTGATGCTAATACTGGTCGTTTCTTAAAAGGAAGAGCATATTCAGATGGATTACATCAAGCAATCCAAGCAAAAGAAAAGGTTACTATTAAGCCTGAAACTGTAACTCTTGCAACAATTACATATCAAAACTACTTTAGATTATATTCTAAGCTTTCAGGTATGACAGGTACTGCTAAGAGTGATGAAGAAGAATTACTTGAAACTTATAATATGAGAGTTATTGAAATTCCAACAAATGTTCCAGTTGTTAGAATTGATGATAATGATATTATTTTTGGTACTAAGGATGCAAAATATAAAGCCTTAATTGAAGATGTTAAGCAAAGACATGCTAAAGGCCAACCAGTACTAGTTGGTACTATTGCTGTTGAAACATCAGAAGTTATTTATAAATTAATGCTAAAGCAAGGCTTAAAGCCTGAAATCTTAAATGCTAAGAATCACGAAAGAGAAGCTGAAATTATTAAAAATGCTGGTCAAGTTGGCGCTATTACAATTGCAACTAACATGGCTGGTCGTGGTACAGATATTAAACTTGGTGAAGGCGTAAAGGAACTTGGAGGTTTAGCAGTTTTAGGATCTGAACGTCATGAATCAAGACGTATTGATAACCAATTAAGAGGACGTTCTGGACGTCAAGGTGACGTTGGCTATTCACGCTTTTATATTTCTCTTGAAGATGATTTGATGAAACGTTTTGGTGGCGAAAGATGGCAAAAATTCTTCACTAATAGTGAAGATGCTATTTCCTTTAAAATGATTGATGGCGCTATTAACTCTGCTCAAAAGAAGGTTGAAGGCGTTAACTATGACTCAAGAAAGCATTTACTTGAATACGATAATGTTTTATCTCAACAAAGAGAAAAAATGTATCGTTTAAGAGATCAAGTTTTAAATACTAAGGATTGCTATGATATTACTAAAAAATTCTATGATATGGTTGCTAATCGTATTGTAACTGCAGTCTCAACAGTTGATGGTAAAGAAATGTATCCAAATATTGATGAATTAGTTAAGCATATTAATACTATGTATTTAAGTGAAGGTAGTGTAAGCAAAGAAGACTTCTATGGCCTTGAAAGATTTAGTGATTATGTTGAAAAAACTAGAGATATTTTAATGGCTAAAACTGAAGAAAGAAGAAAAGAATGGGGAGAAGAAGCTTATCTTGAAATCCAATCTAATATTATTCTTCGTGTAATTGATAGAAATTGGCCAGCTCACATTGATAAGATGACTAAACTTAGAGATGGTATTATGTATAGACAATATGCTAATGCTAATCCATTAGTTCAATATAAAAACGATGGCTTTAAAATGTTTAACCAAATGCTTGAAGAAATTGCTAATGAGGTTGTTTTATACACTTTAAGAGTGCAAGTACAAATTAACACAATGACTCCAGAGCAAGTAGCTCAAGCTGAAAAAGAAAAAACTGAACGTGGTGAATAATTTATGGAATTATTTGAAATAAAACAGAAAATAGGAGAATATAGCGATAAGTTAAAATCACTAGGTGAATCTCTTTGACCTTGATAGTAAAAATAATCAAATAAATGAATTAACTAAGGAAGTTGAAAGTGAATCATTTTGGTCAAACCAAAATCATTCCAAAAAAGTTATTACAGAGCTTAATGCTTTAAAGAAAATAGTAAATGAATACTATGATTTAAAAAAACAATTAGAATTAATACAAGAATCATTACTTGATGAGGAATTAAGTAATGATTTTGACATGCAAGAATTATTAATAGAAGAATTTAATAATATAGAGGCATTGTTTAAAAACTTTGAAATAGAAACATTATTAAGTGGACCTTTTGACCATAATAATGTTATTTTAGAATTTCATCCAGGAGCTGGTGGAACAGAGGCACAAGATTGGGCTAATATGTTATTTAATATGTATTTACGCTATGCTGAAAGTAAAAACTTTAAAAGTGAAATTTTAGATTATCAGCTTGGAAATGAAGCTGGTATAAAGTCTGCTTCTATTTTAATTAGTGGTGAAAATGCTTTTGGCTATTTAAAGGGTGAATCTGGGGTTCATAGATTAGTAAGAATTTCACCATTTGATGCTAGTAAAAGTAGACATACATCCTTTGCTTCAGTTGAAGCGACTCCTGAAATTATCGATGATGATGAAATAATAATTAAGGATGATGAAATAAAAATTGATACTTATAGAGCATCAGGTGCTGGAGGTCAGCATATTAATAAGACAGACTCAGCGGTAAGAATAACGCATTTACCAACAAATATAATTGTTAGCTGTCAAAATCAACGCTCACAATTTCAAAATAAAGAAAGATGTATGCAAATTTTAAAAAGTAAGCTAGCAGCAATAAAATATCAAGAAAAAATGAATAAAATTAATTCAGTTAAGGGAGAATTAAAAAATATTGAATGGGGACAGCAAATAAGATCATATGTTTTATGCCCATATACGTTAGTTAAGGATAATCGAACAAATTATGAGCAAACTAATGTTGAAGCAGTTTTAAATGGTAAGCTAGATGATTTTATATTTGCTTATTTAAAAAATAATATTGGAAGGTAAATAATATGAAAAAATGGATAAAGAACTTTTTAATAATAGCTTTAGGTAATTTTTTATTAGCATTTTCAATTTCATTTTGCTTTATAAATTATAGAGGTATTCATATTTATGGTGTTGATGAAGCAACTGGACTTTTTAAAACTATTCAATTTAATGGTATTTTAAGCGGTGGAACAAGTGGCTTTTCATTAATTATTAGAAATTTATTTTTCTTAAATATTGAAAATGGAGCTATGATTACTGAAAATATCATTACAGTAGCCACTGTTATTTTATTTATAATAGGTTCTATATTCTTAGGGAAAAAGTTTGCTTTACAAACATTATTATCAACAATTCTATGTCCGGCATTTCTTTATTTATTTAAGTTAAATATATTTAGTCCTTTACATGAGCAATTTAACTGCTTTGAGCCAGTAGTTTGCGCTATAATTGGTGGGTTATTTATGGGTGTTGGCTGTGGAATTTCTTATCGAATTGGTGGCTCAACTGGTGGGTTTGATGTTCCAGGATTAATTATTAATAAATATACTCGTATTAAATTATCAGTTGTCTTTTTAGTTCAAGATGGTTTACTTGTAGTTCTTGCTTTAATTGCTAATTTTAAGCTTTATGAAATAGTAATTGGTTTAATTTCTGTAATTGCTTATTCTGTAGCTGTTGAATATACGCAAAAGCTAGGAAATGATGCTTATTTTTGCGATATTATTTCTGATAAATGGGAAGAAATTAATAAAGAAATTTTAGCCTTAAATAGAGGCTCTACTATTGTTGATGTAATTGGAGGGTTTTCAAATAATCCAAAGAAAATGATTAAAACAATGGTTGGTAAGAATCAATATTTAACTATTATTGATATTATTAAAAGAATTGATCCAACAGCCTTTGTTTCTATGACTAAAACTAATAATGTTTTTGGTGAAGGCTATAAGGATATTAATGATTTTTCAAATAAATAGGAGATAATTATGGGGATAAGATTAGATGGCAAAGTTGCAGCAATAAATATTAAGGAAGCTTTAAAAAAAGAATTTTCTTTATTAAATAATAAGGCTTGCTTAGCTATTATTCATTTTGATGATATGGCAAGCAATTCATATTTAAATGGTAGAATGAAAATAGCCGATGAATTAGGCGTTTTAATTAAAACTTATAAAATTGATGATTCATATACAACTAATGATATATTAAAATTAGTTAATGAATTAAATAATGATTCAAGAATTAATGGTATTATGATAGATAGACCACTACCAAAAAAATATGATGAATTCTTAATATTATCAAGTATAAGCAGTAATAAGGATGTTGATGGCTATACTCCATTTAATTTAGGAAAGTTATTATCAAATAAGGATTGCTTTTATTCAGCGACACCATATGCTGCAATAAGATTACTTGAATATTATAATATTGATCTTGAAGGTAAAAATGTTTTAGTTATTGGTAGAAGTGTTAATGTTGGAAAGCCTTTAGCAAATTTATTATTAAATAAAAATGCTACTGTAACTATTGCTCATTCAAAAACTAAAGATTTAAAAAATATGATTAAGAATTATGATTTTGTTTTCTTAGCTATAGGAAAAGCAAATTTTGTTAATGTTGAGGATGTAAATGAAAATATTGGTGTTATCGATATTGGTATTAATTTTGATGAATTTAATAAAATTTGTGGTGATGCTAATAAAGAAATATATGATGTAGTTAAATATTATAGCCCAGTTCCAGGAGGGGTTGGAGTTATGACTAATGTCGTTTTAATGGAAAATTTATTAAAAGCATGTAAAAATCAACTATCTTAACGATAGTTTTTTAAATTTCTACGTATAGTAGAGTAGTTATTTCAGCTAATAGAATTCATATGTAAACAAATATAGTCTTTTTGTCTAATAATTATAATAAAATATAATTGAAGGATTTGGTGGTTTTAATGGAAAAGAAAAAGATTATAATTATTGGTGCTGGTATTGCTGGAATGAGTGCTGGAATATATGGCCTTGATAATGATTATGATGTAACTATTTATGAAAAGCATAATATTGTTGGTGGCCAATGTACTGGCTGGGTAAGAGATAAGGTATATATTGATGGCTGTGCACATTGGATTGTTGGAACAAATGTTGAATCGGATTTATACCCTTTATGGAGACATGTTAACGCTTTTAATGAAAATACCTTAATTCATGAAACTGAATATTTTTCAAAATATGAAATAGATGGAAAAACTATTACTTTTTATGCTGACCTTGAAAAGCTTGAAGAGGAATTATTGAAAGTTTCTATTGAAGATAAAAAGCTTATTCATACATTTATTAAAGGAATAAAAGCTTATCAAAATGTTAAAATACCAGTTGATAAGCCGCTTGATTGTATGAATATTTTTGAGCTAACTGAATTTGGAATCCATATGCTACCAATGCTTTATTACTATATAAAATGCCGTAAGACAAATATGAAGGACTTTATTAATAAAATTAAATCACCTACATTAAAGAAATTGTTTTTAAGAATTATTAATGAAAACTATAATATTCAAGCCTTAACCTATGTTATGCAAGCTTTATCTAAAAAAGATGCTGGAATGGTTGAAGGTGGCTCACTAAAGCTAGCTAATAATATGAAAAAGGAATTTATTAAAAAAGGTGGCAAAGTATTTACTAATAAGGAAGTTGATCATGTAATTATAGAAAACAATAAAGCTATAGGTGTATGCTTTAAGGATAATAGCGTTGAATATGCTTCATATATTATTTCAACAACTGACGCTTATCATACAATGAATGATTTGCTTTTAAATAAATATCATGATTCATTCTTTAAAGAAAAATTTACAAATAGGAAAAATAATCCTTTATCAACGAGTATTATGCTATCATATAAGGTAAGTAAGAATTTAACCTCTTATCCAAAGATGCTAAATTTTGAAATTACTCCTTTTAAAATTAATAATTTAGTAATTGATAATATTCAAGTTAGAAATTATTTCTTTGATAAAACTATTAATAAGGATGCTAATACTTTAATTGTTTTATTAAATACAACTGATGATATTTATGATTATTTGAAAAATATGGATAAAGCATCATATATTAAGGAAAAAGAAAGAATTGGTCAAATTGTAAAAAAAGAAATAATAAAGCGTTTTTCTTTATATGATAATGAAATATCATTAATAGATGTAGCAACTCCATTAACCTATAACCGTTATACTAATGCTTATAGAGGCTCTTATATGTCCTTTATTACAACTAATAAATCAAAAGGCTTAATTAAGAAAAATGTCATTAAAGGTTTAAAAAATTTTGTCTTAGCTGGTCAATGGCTAATGCCACCAGGAGGGCTTCCAATTGCTTTATTTACTGGAAAGCATGCAATATATAGAATTACCAAATTAGATAAAAAGAAATTTATCAATTTAGATGCTAAATATAAGGTTAAGAATTTAGTAAGCATTAAAGCAAATTAATATAAAAAATCACACCATCAGTGTGATTTTTTAATGACTACTTGCTTATAAGCATTTTAATGTTTCATTAACTAGTGTTTCAATATCTACTAGATTATATCCTTCAACTGATGTATATAGTTTGCTTTTAAATGATTCATACCAATATGGAGGTATCTTTTTAGCCCCTAAAAACATTCCTATAACACTACCAACTGTTGCTCCATTACAATCTGTATCAAAGCCACACATAATAGCATATCCAATTGAAAGAGCAAAATCATTTTTACCATATAATAAGCCATGAGCTACAATAGCAGCATTACTTAAAACATAACCCCATTCAAGCTCGATATTTTCATTATATCTTTTTTGAATATTTTTTCTATTATCTTCTTCAGATACATTATTTTTATAATCATTAATAACTAGCATTATTTCTTCATGAAAACGACTATTATAAGGTATTTGCTCTAAGGCTTTTAAAATAATAGTTTCCATATTATCATAGCATGGTGCAATAGCATTTAAAGAGCTAACGAACATTTCACCATATATACCATTTTTAGTGTGAGAAATACTAGCATCATTAAAAGCCATTTTAGCAGCTGCTTTTGGATTGTTTATATTAATATAGCCATAAAAATCACCACGTATTTGGGCGCCAATATATTCTCTATATGGATTTTGATGAGTAGCTGTAAATGGTGGAAGTAATCCACTTGCTGCATTTCTAAAGGCAATTCTTTCAGCAGTGCATGTTATTACCATAGGTAAAAATCTAAGCCATGTTTCTAAAACATTATAAGAGGTAAAATTTCTTCCCCAATATAATACATTTTTAAGTGCTAAAACTGTATATGTAGTATCATCATCATTAAAGGATGCATCCTTAAGATTATCAATCCAAAAGCTATTAACATCAATCCATAAGGAATCAATTAATTCTTTAGAGAAATCTTTTTTACTAATATATCTACTTAATGGATAATTATTAGTTTCTTTAAGCATTTTTATAATATTATATGAACGCCAGCCTTCAAGTGGTTTACCTAGTAGGCAACCGGCTAATCTTCCAATCCAAGCACCTTTAATATGATTTTTTATGTCATCATTGCTTAATTCCTTTTTTATAAATGTCGAAGGCTTTAATTCTTGTATGATTTCTTCATATGTTGAAGGCTCTACATATTTAAAGCATTCATCAACTTTACATGCATGAAGTTGTTTTTCTAAATCCTCACCTAATTGTTTAACATCTATTTTCCCATAATTATTACTTACATATTCACATAAAGGCTTTAAATCATCAACTAATAAGCCTTCCTTTTTACATTGTAAATATTCTATCATTATATATTTTTCATAGTGCATCCAGCACCAATTTTTTAATTCACCCATAAATTTGTCTCCTTTGTTAAAAAAAAATGATGTAAAAAATACATCATTAAAATTTAGATTTACTATGCTTATAAAATGATCTTCCATCTAACCCCATAATACGAGTTGATGTTCCACCAATTTCAACATCCTTTAAAGCTTTATTTATCATAACAATTTTACTATCCATATTATCAATCAAAAACATAACTTCCGCTTCTAAAATTAAAGGTAAAACAGGAGAGCCATATTCTAGCTTTCCATGATGTGATAAAACCATGTGTTGTAATAAAGTAACAACCTCACCTGTAATATTATGCTTTTTAGCTGCTTCAACTATATCTGTTTGAATAATTGAAATATGACCTAAAAGTTTTCCTTCAAGCGTATATTCTGTAGCTATAGGACCTGATAATTCAACAGTTTTCCCAAGATCATGTAATATAATACCACCATACAATAAATCACGGTTTATTGTAGGATATAAAGAAGATATTTGCTTTGCTAAATCAAGCATTGAAACCTCATGGTGTAATAAGCCTCCAGCATATTCATGATGGTTAGTTTTAGCTGCTGGATGAAGTAATAGTTTTTGATATTTATTATTTACTACCTCTTGAACTATAGTTTTAATTTCAACATCTTCAATACTATCTAAATATTCTAAAAATTTTTCTTCAAGTAATGCTCTATTAATTGGAGCTTGTTGAATTAATTCTTCTTCATTGTAATTAATAACAGGTTCAACATCAACGATTTTAAATTGTAATTGGCTATTATTATAAATTAATGGATAGCCATCAACTGCTACAACCTTTTTAACAGCAAGTATTTGCTCATCACTTGGAGAAACCTCCCATTTTTTGGCTTCAATTGTTCCTGTTGAATCTTGAAGGGTTAAAGAAAGATATTTACTTCCTTTTGAGCTTTTTCCTTCACTACATGCAACAACTATTGCTAAATTGATATGACATTCTCTATCAATAAAATCTTTTAAATCACTAATCTTCATCAAATACACCTTCTTCTTTCAATGCTTTTTTAATTTCATTTACATTATACCCTTTAATTGCTAATTTTGAAATAACTTTATAACAATCATTAGGATATTTCTTTAATACATTTTCTAAATCCTTTTTTAAATTTATTTGTTCTTCATTAAATGTTACATTTTCAAGTGCATAATCAATAACAGAATACGAAAAGCCCTTATTTAATAAATTTGTTTTTATTTTATATTTTAGCATTTCATTAGAGTTAGTCTTACTTTTAATTAATGAATTGGCATAAGAAAGGGCATATTCATAGTTTTCATTATATTCATTTAAGGCTTTTTCTATACTATTTCTACTAATTTTTTTGCTTGCTAAAAATGCTTCAAAGGCTTTAATTCCTTTATTTGCTTCAAAATGCTCCTTAAAGTGATTTATTAAATTTTCTTCCTTTAAATGGCCTTCATTTTTTAAAAAGCTAATAATAATATCAATAGAGTCTGAATCAATTTCCTTTTTACTTAAATAGACTTTTAATTCATAAGTTGATATTTCGTTTAAAAATAGCTTATTATAGATTCTTTTTAAAGATTCATGAGCAAGTGAAAAGGCTTTAATTTCCTTTAAGGTATTATTATCTATTTCTTTATTATTATAAGGCAATAAGCATTCATAATAATAGCTATCAATTGTATAGCTTTTATTATTTATAGAGATTGTATAAAAGCTTTTATCTTTTTTTATGTTTGTTATTACATTCTTCATTGATTTTAAATATTTCCTTTAATTCTTTATATAGATTATTAGCCATTCTATAAAAGCCTAAATCGGTAAGATGTATGCCATCAACTAAGCATTCATATATATCCTTATCTCCTAAAAGTGTATTTCCATCTATAAAGTAAATGTTTTTATCTTTCCTTACCATTCTTCTTTCTCTAACTACATCTCTTTGGAATCGAAATAATTTATAGCGTTTAGCTGTTGCTTCACTACTTAATTCATCTACTGAAAATGGGACCTTACTAATAACAATAATTGGAGTTTTTTTATGCTTGCTTTTAAATGTATCAATAAAAGGCTCTAAATTATTATACATATCACCAGTTGCTCCACCATTAGCATCATAATCAAGAATTAGCATTTTAACATTACTAATTGTATTAATTATTTTAGCCATTTCATTTTCACCTAATCCTGAGCCCGAAAAGCCAAGATTAATAAATTCATATTTTAGCTTTCTACTTAAAATATTAGTATATGACATTCCAGGACGACTAGCACATCCTCCTTGAGTAATAGATGTTCCATAAACAACAATACGTCCATTGTTTTTATATTTATTAGGGTAAATTATAGCATTTTTATTAACACCGATTAATATATATTCAATTCCTTCATATAATGGTAGATTAATGATTATATCCTTGATATCTTCATCATCACATTCAAAGATAGTTGATTCAAATTCAATGTCTGGAACATTAAATTTACTACATGTATAAAAGGTATAACCTTTTTGACCTTTTAAACGATAATATAAATCAACACCCTGCTGGCCAGTTTTAGCCATATGGCACATTGTATAATCGCCTTTATTTTTCATTTTAACAACTATTTTTTTGGCATTTGTTTTAAAACGAATTTGACCACCAGAAGGATGTGATGCTAACCAATAAACAGCTTCACTAACCTTCTCTTTACATTTAATTGGTAATCTAAAATATTCATGCTCTTTTTCAAAAAAAGCTAGTCCTAAAACCTTAAAATTATTATCTTCCTTAGGATTATAATAGATAATAGAATTATCATTTGTATTATCTACCTTCATATACTTATCAACTTCTTCAATTTTTGTTATTTTAGCCATAGATTAACCTCACTTCTTTTTATTATATTATACCATTTATGAATTAATTATTGTATAAGACCATTTAATTAATATATAATTTATGTGGGCTAAAAAGGTACTGATAAAATGAAAAAGTTATTAGAATTATTTGCTATTTTCTTTAAAATAGGACTATTTACAATTGGTGGAGGATATGCGATGATTCCACAAATTCAAGATGAAATTGTTAATAAGAAAAAATGGATTGAAGATGAAGAAATGCTACAAATCATTACTATTTCTGAAACGACTCCAGGGCCAATAGCTATTAATGTAGCAACCTATATTGGCTATAAGCAAAAAGGATTTTTAGGAAGCCTATTTTCAACACTAGGAGTAATTTTACCATCATTAATTATAATAACAATAGTTTCTTACTTCTTTATGCAATTTATTGAAAATAAATATGTTGCTTATGCTTTTTATGGGATTAATTTAGCAGTTGCTATTTTAATAATAAAAGCTGGAATTAATTTATTAATAAAAATTGAAAAAAAGCCTCTTGTGATAATTGTTTTTATAATATCTAGTATTTTATTGATATTATTTGAATTATTTAATATTAATTTTTCATCAATTTATTTTATATTGATTGGTGGAATAGGTAATATGATTATTACATTAATAAATACTAAGAAGGTGAATGTACAATGA
>CAKPZU010000055.1 GCA_934215405.1 uncultured Bacilli bacterium
AGCAACAGTATCAATTGTTGGTTATAATAGTTTTACTAAGAAAGCTAAAGTATCTAATGATACAGCTTTAGTATCACAATTAAATACTTTATTAAAAGCAGATGAAATGGTTAATGGAAAAGCAAATACTCCAACAGATGCTTTAAAGATTACTAGTGAAGCAGGATATGATGTTGAAAAGCTAACTCCAACAGCTTCTGACTATGATATCATTTGGAATCAAAAAACAAATCAATTTGCTTTACTTGATGAAAATGAAAATGTTGTATATGGTGAAAAGAATGAAGGTACTGAAGAATATAAAAACTGGAAGTTCGTTAGTGAATATGATTCTGCAACAGATTTTTCAGTATATTTAAAGGGTACATCATTTGCAGGTAGATTAGAGGTAAAAGCTGGCGTTGATGTAGGAAATAATACTGAAATTAGTTCTATTACTTATACACATACAAGTGGTAGTAAACAAGAAGTTGCAATACGTACTAATGGTGGAACATTAAATGTAAATGGTATTAATGGTGATAATGGTGATGTAGTTAATCACTTTAATGATGCTTCATATGTTGATGTACAATCTATAGGAAAAAATTCATATCATGAATATGGAAATGTTGGTTTTGTAAATATTGTTAATGGTAGAGTAGCAGTTGAAAAAGATGCTAAAGTATTAACGGCTTATCTTGCAGAAACAACAGCTAAAGTTGATAATAATTCAGGAACAATTGAAAATGCTTATGCTAAAGCTAATGTAACTAATACTGGTAATGTTACAGTAACAGAAGTACCAAGTGGTAAAACAATTGAAGATATTAAAAATGAAGTTGATGAAAAATATAATGCTGTTGCAATTGTAGATGGAGTATATCAATCATCATTAGAAGCGACTTTTACAAAAGCATTATCTATCGAAACAGCAACTATTGAGATTTTAAGTGATATAAATATGTCAAATATTAGTTGGAAACCAATTGATATTGGATATCATGATAGTGGAGCTGTTAATACAGTATGTAAAAATTTAACATTTAACGGTAATAATCATACAATCACTGGATTAAATGTTCATGTTACTTCAACAAATAATCCATATGGTGAAATAGGCGCTGGTCAAAGTAATTATTATGGTGAAGGTTTGTTTGGTAGAATTGGTAGCAATACAATAGTAAAAATCAATGACATTACATTTGATGATGCTAGGATTGATGACAGTAAAATGAATGTTACAAGTTCTGCACATACTTCTCAAGTTGCAGTTGTAGTTGGAATCAGTAGTGGAACAGCAATATTAAATAATGTAAATGTTATAAATAGTTATGTTTACGGAGGAGAAAAGGTTTCTGCTTTAATTGGACATAGTGCAAGTAAAAACAATCAAATTATTGGTGGATCTGTTGCCAATACTGATATTACATGTATCAATGCACAAGTTGCACAAGCTATTGGATATGTTGGTTATAACACTACAGAAAAGTATTATGAAATCAATAAAATTAGCAATTTAAAATTAACTAGCAATTCTATTATTGTTTTAACAAATACAGTAGCAAGTGCAAAAGAATATGCTATAGATGAAAATAATAATTATTATTATAATGACGGTGATTGGAATTTAGTAAATGCTATAGTAGCCTATCGTTGCATGTATAATTATGATAGCAATGGTGATAACGTTATGATCACATTAAATGGAAAAACGCAAAAATTATATGGTAGTGATTATTCATTTACTAAAAATGGGGATTTATATTCACTTAACTAGTTAATAAATAATATTTTATGGTGTGTAAGCAAAGTATGCTTATGCACCTTTTTATACTTATTAGTAGTATATAAATATGAGATATTATAATAAATGAATTATGAATTTACTTCACTTAAAATCACTAATTCAACATTTAATGAAATGAAAATTTATATTCATTAAGAATTATTGATATGGAAGATGAAAATGCAACAGCAGCTAAAATTGATATTGGAAGTTCAAATACTTTTAATGGCAAAAAATAAACATTTATTTCAAATAATATAATTTATTAATAAAAATAATTAAAGTTATAGTCCAAAGCGATTATAACTTTTTTTGTAAAATGTAAAATTTTTTTAAAAAACACTTGCATTTAGGTAAAGTTATGGTATTCTTGTGGTAGAAAGTGGTTGAAAGTGGCACAAAGTGGGAGGCGAAGTTGATGTTTAAAGGTCAATATAATCATACTCTTGACGATAAAGGTCGACTTGTTATGCCAACTAAGTTCCGCGATCCGATTGCAGAAGGAGCTGTTATAACAATCGGATATGAAGGTTGTCTAACAATCTATACTGCACAAGGATGGGACAGATGCCAAAAAGACTTACTTTCAAAACCTATGACTAGTGTAGCTGTAAGAAAAGCAATGAGAGTTCTTACTGCAAATGCTAGCGACATTGAGCCAGATAAAAATGGCCGAATTAAAATTCCGGATTATCTATTAACTGCTGCTGCCATAACTAAGGATGTCACAATTGTTGGACTTGGAACCATAATTGAAGTTTGGGCTACTGATAGATGGCAAAAGGAACAAATGATGGATAAAGAAGAATTTGAATCTCTTTCTGAACAGCTTTACTATTTTGACAAAGGAAACGATGAAGAAAATGGCTAAGGAGTTCAATCATGTATCAGTCTTGTTAAATGAATGCATTGAAGGGCTAGATATAAAACCAAATGGCGTTTACGTAGACGCTACACTTGGTGGAGCTGGACATTCGATGAATATTTTAAAAAGATTATCTGATAATGGCAAATTATATTGCTTCGACAAAGATATAGAAGCAATTAATGTTGCAAAAGAAAGATTGGATAAGATTTCTAAAAACTATCAAATAATTCACGCAGACTTTAGTAATCTGAAAAAAGAATTAAATACGTTGGGAGTAGAAAAAATTGATGGAATACTATTTGATTTAGGAGTTTCATCATATCAATTTGACACTCCAGAAAGAGGATTCTCATACAAGTATGATGCTCGTCTTGATATGAGAATGGATCAATCTCAAAAGCTATCAGCCTATGAGGTTGTAAACAGCTATAGCAAAGAAGCATTGACAAGAATATTCTTTGAATATGGTGAGGAAAGATTTGCAAAGCAAATCTCGGCCAAGATTTGCAAAGCAAGGGAGCAATCACCTATTGAAACAACATTCCAATTAGTCGATGTCATAAAAGATTCACTTCCGAGCTATATTTTAAATCAAAAAGGGCATCCTGCAAAACAAGTTTTCCAGGCAATAAGAATCGAGGTAAATGGCGAATTAGTATCACTTAGTAGTGCAATGGAGCAGGCACTAGATATGCTTGATATTAACGGAAGATTAGCAGTTATAACATTTCATTCCCTTGAAGATAGAATTGTCAAAAACATGTTTAAAAAAGCAACATGTACTAACGATAATGTTAAAGGCTTAGCTAGTTTGAAGGACAATGAGCAAGAATTTGAATTAGTTAACCGAAAAGTAATTACTTCAACAGAAGAAGAATTAGAAAACAATAATCGTGCACATAGTGCTAAATTAAGGATAATTAAGAGAGTTAAGAGAGGTTAAGTGCTTATAAAAAGAGGGGGGGATTGATTATGAGATATGTAAATCTTAAAAAGAGAAATACATCGAAATTCGATTATGTAGCAAAACGACTAGCTACCGTTTCTATGTTATCATTATTTCTAGTTTCAGTAATCGTTATTCCACTTGCAAATAAGCAACAAGAGCTTCAAGCTGAAAATCACTTAAGAATCAGTGATATTACAGATGAGAATCTTGAAAAAGACGTAGTTGAATTTAATAATTAATTGTAATAATATTTAATTCATATTTTACAAAATAGGGGCACTTGGGTTGTGTCCCCTTTTTTTATATTTTTAATAAAAAATATAGAAATGTAAGCATTAATAGTTTATAATAATATTTGTTGTAAGGAGAAATAATTATGGAACTTAAAAATTATATTGCTAGTATTAAAGATTTTCCTGTTGAAGGAATTTTATTTAGAGACATGACTCCACTTCTTCAAGATAGTGAAGCATTTAGATATGTCATCGATAAATTTATTGAATTTGCTAAAGAAATAGGTGCTGATGTAGTAGTTGGGCCTGAATCTCGTGGCTTTATTTTTGGTACACCAGTTTCATATGGAGCAAATATTGGATTTGTGCCAGTTCGTAAGCCTGGAAAGCTTCCACGTGAAACAATTGAATATAAGTATGAACTTGAATATGGAACAAATACATTATGTATCCATAAGGATGCTATAAAAAAAGGCCAAAAGGTTTTAATTATTGATGATTTATTAGCAACTGGTGGAACAGTTGAAGCAGCTATTAAACTTGCAGAACAATTAGGTGGTGAAGTTGTGGGATGTGCATTTTTAATTGAACTTGATGATTTAAAGGGAAGAGATAAATTAAGCAATCAAAAGATTTTAAGTTTATTACATTATTAATATATTATGGAAAACAATTCGTTTAAAAATTCAAAATCAGTAACAGACTTTAATGAAGTCTTAAAAGTCATAAAAGGATATATTACCAATAGCGAGGATATAAATTTTATCACTCGTGCTTTTGAATTTGCAAATGAAAAGCATAAAGGTCAATTAAGGAAAAGTGGCGAACCATATATTAATCATTGTTTATCTGTTGCTATGCTACTTGCTCATTATCAATCAGCTCCAGCTACAATTGCTGCAGGATTTTTACATGATACACTTGAAGATTGTGGAGTAACATACGTCGAAATTAAAACTATATTTAACGAAGATGTTGCTGATATTGTTCAAGCTGTAACAAAAATTAAAAATTTACCTGATGTTTCACTTGAAGAAACTTCAGCTTCAACTCATAGAAAATTAATTTTAGCAATGGCTAAGGATATTAGAGCAGTAATCGTTAAGTTATGTGATAGATTACATAACATGCGTACATTACAATATGTTCGCCCTGAAAAGCAACAAATGATTTCAAAGGAAACACTTGAAGTATATGCGCCACTTGCTCATCGACTTGGTATGAGCGAACTAAAAAATGAACTTGAAAACTTGTGTTTATTCTATTTACATCCAACAGAATATCATATTGTAGAGTCATTAGTAAATAAACAGCTTTCTGAACATCAATTCAATATTAAAACTGTTATTGCTAATGTTTCATCATATCTTGATAAAGAAAATATTCAGCATCGTATATTTGGAAGAACAAAGCATATATATTCAGTTTATAAAAAGATGTATGTAAAGCATACACCATTTGAAAAGATATTTGACTTACAAGCAATTAGAATAGTAACTGATACAAAGCTTCATTGCTATGAAATACTTGGAATTATACATACTATTTATAAACCAATTCCTGGTAGATTTAAAGATTATATAGCAATGCCAAAAACAAACATGTACCAATCACTACATACTACTGTTTTAGATGATAATGGTAATCTATTTGAAATTCAAATTCGAACTGAGGAAATGGATTATGTTGCTGAACGAGGTATTGCTGCTCACTGGATTTATAAAGAAAATACAGGTCAAACATTATCTAAAGCTCAAGAACTATCAGAGAAACAACTTTCTTGGCTTCGTGATTTAATTAAAATCAATGAAGAAAGTGCGGATGCTAGTGATGTTGAATATATGAAGCAGGTTCAAAAAGATATTTTTGAAACAAGCATTTACGTTTTAACACCTAAGGGTAAGATTATAGATATGCCGAATGGTTCAACACCTATTGATTTTGCTTACCGTGTTCATACACAAATTGGCAACAATTGTGTTGGAGCTTTAGTAAATAAAGTATTAGTGCCACTTGATAGTGAATTACAATCAGGTGATATTGTTGAAATAAAAACATCAAAAAATAGTAATGGACCAAGTGAGGATTGGCTAACATTTGTAAAAACAAATACAGCCAGAAGCCAAATAAAAAAAGCCTTAGCTAAGCGCGTTCCAACAAGCGATGATAACTCAAGGCAGGCTACCTATTTAAAGGGTGTTAAAATGTTTGATGACTATTGTAAGGAGAAATTTTTAGATAAGGAAGAAGCCTATAAGCAGCTTGAATTTTTATCAACATTAAATCTACTTGGAGTTAATAATAGATATGAGTTATTTTTAAATATTGGTAAAAAAGCTATTAGTTTATCTAATGTTTTTTCTAAAATATTTGAGCAAAATCAATCTGTTGAAGCTCAAATTGATGTTATAAACAAAAAGGGCTATGCTGTTAAAAAGGAAAAATATAGGGGTAATATTATAATTAAAGGTGCTGGAAGTGGTATTAAAATAGAGACGGCGATTTGCTGTAAGCCAATACCAGGTGACGAAATTGTTGGCTATATAACTCGTGGAAGTGGTATTAAAATTCATCGTAAGGATTGTCCTAATATAAGTAAAGAAAAGGCAAGATTAATTGAAGCTTTTTGGAATATTGAAACGGAAGCTATTTATCCTGTTGACCTTGAAATATTAAGCTATGATAGAAACAATCTTGTGGTTGATTTAATGGGACTTATATCATCAACTAATATTAGAATTGATTCAATAAGTGCAAGATCACATTATGAAAATAAAACGGCAACATTATCATGTACTGTTTATGTTAAGGATAATGAAATGCTAACAGTCTTAATTGGTAAAATAAAATCAATTACTGGTGTTATAGAAGTAAATCGTGTTATACATTAAAGGAGGAAGAAAAATGGCAAAATTTATTCGTCAAAGAGGAACAATTGATATATATGATAATGATGCCTTATTGTATCAAAGTATAATTAAGACATGTAATGAAGAAGCAATGCTATTCAATTATAATCCAATTATGGTTCCAACATTTGAATCAACAGGCTTATTTACAAGATCTACTGGTGAAACAAGTGATATTGTAACAAAGGAAATGTATGATTTTAAGGATAAAAACGGACGAGATATTTCTTTACGTCCTGAAGGAACAGCTGGTGTTATTAGAGCAGTTGTTGAAAATAAGCTTTATGCAATTAATGATTTACCACTAAAGTATTATTATAGTGGTTCATTCTTTAGATATGAAAGAGCTCAATTTGGTCGTTATAGAGAATTTATGCAATTTGGAGTTGAACTTGTTGGCAGTAATTCATATATGGATGATGTTGAATGTATATTGTTAGTCGCTTCAATTTTAAAAAAATTAAATATTAAGGATTATAAAGTTAGAATTAATTCCTTTGGAAATGAAGCATGTCGAAATAAACACCGCGACAATATAAAAAATTTCTTTGCTAGTCACTTAGATCATTTATGTGAGGATTGCCAAAACAGATTTTTAAAGAACCCTTTAAGAATTCTTGATTGTAAGGTTGATAAGGATTATATTTCAACATTAAATGTTCCAGTAGCCTTAGATGCTTTAGATGATGAAAATAAAGAAAAGTTTGAAAAGACATTAAAGATTTTAAAAGATAATAATGTTAATTATGAAATTGATAAATATTTAGTTAGAGGATTAGATTATTATACTGGAATAATTTTTGAATTTGATATTATGGTTCAAGATAAAGTGCTAACAATTGGTGGTGGTGGAAGATATTCATCACTTGTTAAAGAACTTGATGGACCAGATATCCAATGTGTAGGCTTTGCCTTAGGAATTAATAGGCTAGCTTTAGTATTATCTGATTTATATGGTGCTGATTCTTATAAAAATCAAATTGATTATTATATTATGCCAATGGGCGAAAGCACCTATGAAATTGCAAGTAAAATTGCTACAGTGCTAAGAAATAAAAATTATGTAACAGTTTTAGAGGTAAATAAGAAATCATTTTCAAGTATGTTTAAATATGCTTCTAAGCATGAGGCATTATTTGCTATAATGATAGGCGAGGACGAATTAAAGGAAAATAAAGTTAAAATTAAAAATTTAAAGACTCAAGAGCAATTCTTTGTTTCTTTAGATGATATATTAAGAGGTGAAACACATGGATAATTTATGTAAAAATAGAACCCATAATGATGGTGAACTAACTATTAAAAATGTTGGAGAAACTGTTGAATTAAAGGGTTGGTGTGCTAAAAAGAGAAATTTAGGATCACTAGTATTTATTGATATTCGTGATAAGCATGGCATTACACAATTAAGATGCGATGAAAAAACAGCTTCTATTTCTTCTAGTATTAGAAATGAATATGTAATTTATGCAAAGGGAGTAGTTGTTGAGCGTGAATCAAAAAACAAAAATATTCCTACTGGTGATATTGAAGTTGATGTAACTGAGCTTAAAATTATTAATACTTCAGAGCAACCTCCAATTTATATAACTGACGATGTTGATGCAGTAAGTGAAAATGTTCGTTTAAAATATCGTTATTTAGATTTAAGACGTAAATCAATGCAAGATATTTTAAAATTAAGACATAATATTACAAGAAGTGTTAGAAATTATTTAGATAATCTTGATTTTACAGAGGTTGAAACTCCGATTCTTGCAAAATCAACACCAGAAGGTGCTCGTGATTATTTAGTTCCTTCACGTGTTCACAATGGAGCATTTTATGCACTTCCACAATCTCCTCAATTATTTAAGCAATTGTTAATGGTTGCTGGCCTTGAAAGATATTATCAAATAGCAAGATGCTTTAGAGATGAAGACTTAAGAGCAGATAGACAACCTGAATTTACACAAATAGATATTGAAATGAGCTTTGTTGACCTTGAAACATTATATAGTGTTCTTGAGGGTATGTTTAGAAAAATTTGGAAGGATATTAAAGGCATTGATAATTTAACATTCCCTCGTATGACTTGGAATGATTGTATGAATAATTATGGCTCTGATAAACCAGATTTACGCTATGATATGAAGCTAATAGATATTTCATCTATTTTTGAAGATAGCGATGTTGAGTTTTTAAAAGGAAATGTAATCAAAGCAATTGTTGCTAAAAATGCTGCTAGCTTATATACTGGAAAAGAAATTGATGGGCTTGCTGATTTAGCTAAATTATTTAAAGCTAAAGGCTTATGCTGGGTTAAGGTAAATAACGATACACTAGAAGGTGCTAGTGCTAAATTAATTACTGAAAAGGAAAGAGAATTATTTAAAGAAAAGCTTAATTATGAAAATGGCGATTTAATCCTATTTGTTGCTGATGAATGGCTAAATGCTGTTAATGCAATGGGACAAATAAGAATTGCTGTTGCTAAAAAGCTAAATCTTGCTAAACAAGATGAATATAAATTCCTATGGGTTACTGAATTCCCAATGTATGAATATACAGATGATGGCAAGCTTCAAGCAATGCATCACCCATTTACAGCATATATTGAAGATGATGAAAAATATATTCAAGATGAACCATTAAAGGTTCGTTCAAACGCTTATGACTTAGTATTAAATGGTTATGAATTAGGCTCAGGTTCTGTTAGAATTTATAATCAAGAAATGCAAAAGAAGGTCTTTGAAAGAATTGGCTTAACTGATGAAGATATTAACTATAAATTTGGCTTCTTCGTTGAAGCATTAAAATATGGTACACCTCCACATATGGGAATGGGCTTTGGTCTTGAAAGAATTGCTATGATTTTAGCTGGAACAAATAACATTAGAGATGTTGTTGCTTTCCCTAAAATTCAATCAGCTACTGATTTAATGAATGAATGCCCTTCATCTGTTGATGATGATGCTTTAGCATTACTTGGTATTAAGGTAGTAAATAAGGAATAATTATGATTGATCAAAAATTAATTGCTAGAATTAATGAACTTTCTAAAATTAGTAAAGAACGCCCTTTAAGTAGTGAAGAGGTTAAAGAGCAAGTAGAATTAAGACGTGAATATTTAAAACAATTTAAAGAGGGCTTTAAGCAAACCTTAGATAATGTTAAGGTTGTTGATGAAAAAGGAAATGAAGTTATTTTAAAAAAGAAAGGAAATGCTTAATATGAACGATAAACTTTGTGTTACAACATTACGTTGTTTGGCTTTAGATATGATTGACAAGGCTAATTCTGGTCACCCTGGAATGGCTTTAGGTAGTGCTGCAATTTTACATACAATTTATTCAAGACATTTAACATCAACAGCTGCTGATGCTTCTTGGATTAAAAGGGATAGATTTGTTTTATCATCTGGGCATGTTAGCTCATTATTATATGCTATGCTTTATTTAACTGGCTATGATCTAACTATGGATGATTTAAAGAGCTTTAGACAATTACATTCAAAAACTCCAGGTCATCCAGAATATAAGGTAACTGATGGTGTTGATATTTCAACTGGACCTTTAGGACAAGGTATTGCTAATGCTGTAGGTATGGCTATGGCAGAACGTCACTTATGTGCTTTATATCCAAATCTTGAGCATGTGCTTAGTCATTATACATATGTTTTATGTGGTGATGGCGACTTAGAAGAAGGGGTAGCGCTTGAAGCTATGTCACTAGCAGGAAGCTATCGTTTAAATAAATTAATTGTATGCTATGATAATAACGATGTAACTCTTGATGGCCCACTTTCTCAATCATCAATTGATAATGTTCAAATGAAAGCTGAATCAATGGGCTGGAATGTTTTATTTGTTAAAGATGGAAATGATGTGGAAGAAATTGATAAAGCCATTAATGAAGCTAAAAATCAAAATGAAAAACCTACATTAATCATTTGTAAAACAATTATAGGCTATGGTAGTGCAAAGCAAGGAACTAATGCTGTTCATGGTGCTCCTTTAACTCACGAAGGCTCAAAAATTGCTAAGGAGTTCTTTGGTTGGAATCATGAAGACTTTTATGTTCCAGAGGAAGTAAAGGATGATTATAATAATTCTTATGTAGCTCGTGGTTTAATGGCTTATATGCAATTTAATAAGGATTTAGATCACTTAAGTGAAGAAGATAGAAATGATTATGAAAGCATTTTAACTTGTGATGTTGTATCAAAGGTTAAAGATAAGCTTCCTAAATATATAGAAGGCTATAGTAATGCAACTCGTAATGTATCAGGTGAATTATTAAATATTTATTCAGATAATTCAACATGCTTATTTGGTGGCTCAGCTGATGTTGCTGGCTCTGTTAAAACAGCTTTAAAGCATAAAGATACATTTACATGTGATAATTATTATGGACAAAATATTAATTTTGGTATTAGAGAACATGCTATGTGTGCAATTGCTAATGGTATTGTAGCTCATGGAGGCTTACGTCCTTACGTTGGCTGCTTCTTAGTATTTTCAGATTATGCTCGTGGTGCTTTAAGAACCGCAGCTTTAATGGGACTTCCAGTAACTTATTTATTCTCACATGATTCAATTGCAGTTGGTGAAGATGGTCCAACACATCAACCAATTGAACAATTAGCTTCATTAAGAGTTATTCCTAACTTTAATGTTATCAGACCATGTGATGCTAATGAAACTGCTGGAGCTTATGAGATTGCTTTTTCATCAACTTCAACACCAACTGCTATTATCCTTTCTCGTCAAAATCTAAAGACTGTTAGAGGATGCTCTAAAAACAAAGTTAAAAAAGGTGGCTATGTTTTATCTTACGAAAATGAAAGACTTGATGCTATTATTATTGCAACAGGTAGTGAAGTTAATTTAGCTGTTGAAGCTCAACAAGCCTTAAGAGAAGAAGATATTGATGTTCGTGTAGTATCAATGCCTTCAACATTCTTATTTGATAAGCAGAGAAATCTTTATAAGGAAAGTGTTTTACCTCATTCTTGCAATACAAAGATTGCTGTTGAAATGGGTAATGGTGATATGTGGTATAAATATGCTAATGAGGTTATGTCAATTGATACATTTGGTGCCTCAGGTCCAGCAGAGCAAGTAATTGAAGCTTATAAATTTACAAAAACTGATTTAGTTAATGCAGTTAAAAAGATGATTGCAAAGAACAAATAAAAATAAACATTTGTTTATTTGTTAGTTTTGTAGTATTATATTAATTGATTACATAGGAGGGCATTATGAATAATATCATTATATTAGCAGAAATATCAGTTTGGGGTCAAATTGGTTTTATAGCATTAGGCTTAGTAGTAGGTGCAATTGCTGGATATTTCATTTCACGTGCTGTATTTAAAAAGCAATTAAAGAAAAATCCACCAATTAATGAAAAAATGATTCGTGCATTATATCAACAAATGGGTAGAAAGCCATCAGAAGCACAAGTACGTGCTGCTATGAAGGCAATGAACCAATATAAATAAAAAAATTAATTTTAAAAGCTCTTAGGCTAATAACCTAAGGGTTTTTTGTCTTTGCACTAGTCAAGAGAAAGTAGACACTTTATAGTGTTTAGGGGGTAAAAAACTCTTTAAATTGTTTAGGAGTTAGA
>CAKPZU010000056.1 GCA_934215405.1 uncultured Bacilli bacterium
TTTATAATTCTCATAAATATAAGTGATAGCTTTGCTAATACCAATGCTATCATTTTTTAATGATGAGGATTGGTGTAAAATATCCATAAGTAAATGATATATTAAGGATGAACTTTCATATATTTCACAGCCATCTAATAATTTGTTAATTGTTTCAACCATAATTTGTGGATCAAAATTATGTTTTATATGTCCACAAATACTAGTAAATTTATGATAAATATCATCAATATTAGCCCCAATTACATGAATAAAATATATTTCCCAATGATTGTTTTCAAGAACCTTAATAATATTTTTATTCTGTAGATTAATTATGCATAAATCTCCAGGGCATAATATATAATTTTTACCTTTATACCATAGCTTAGCATTACCACTTACAGTATAAGTTATCATATATGCCATATAATTTTCTCTTTCATGATAATATTTTTGATTGTTATATTCATAGCCACAATCAATAAAATAAAAAATCTGTGGAATTGAATCAGAAATGGCATTTTCATTATGAATAAAACGTGATTGCTTTGTTCTAGTTTCTTTAAAGTGTTCACTTAATTTATATTTTAGCTTTTTCATAGGTTATCCTCTACTATAATTTTATACTATTCGTACAAATATAGCAAATTTTATATAATCTTTTGCTAAAAGCAGAGCAACTTTTAGGCGTTTATTAGCATTTTTTGTTATTTGTTTACAAATGTACTTATATTATAATTACTTTAGTAAATAAAAGAATTAATACTTAAAAATTAAAAGGGGCGTAAGAAAAATGAAAAGAAATTTATTAAAATTCTTGGCTTTATCAGTAGCTACAATGTTTGTTGCTTCTTGTAATGACAATATTACTAATAGTGAAGCAAATAATTCAGCAAATTCTGAAACACAAGAAGAAATTACTTTAAAGTTTTGGCATGGGTTTACTGGAACTGATGGTGATCATATGGGTAATATGGTCGATAAGTTTAATGAAGAATATAAAGGAAAAATAAAAGTTGAAGTAAATAGATTAAATTGGGATACCTTATTTACAAAGTTTTATCAACAAAAGAATAATCCAAAGTTTTCTCCAAATATTATAGCAGTTCCAGCTAATAGGCTTGGATCTGTAATTTCAAGAAACATGATAACAACAATGGATGATATAATGGAGACATTTAATTTAAGTGAAAGTGATTTTTTACCTGCAGCTTATGAAATTGGAAATATAAATAATCATCGTTATTCATTTCCACTTGATATGCACCCAACAGCAATTTTTTATAATAAGGAATTAACTAATGGAACATTAAATGAATATGCAAGTTGGGAAGATTTTTATGCTGATTGTTTAAAATTTACAGGTAATGGCACTTATGGTTGGGCAATTCCAAATATGTATTCAATTACTAAAGATATTTTCTATTCACAGGTATTACAAAATAATTCAGATATAATTGATTCATCAAATAATATTACCTTTACTAATGATGCCTGCGTAAAGGTACTTGAAAAATTAGTATCCTTAAAATATGGTGATAATCCAATTTCTCCATCAACAGTTTCAAATGGTGGTGATTTAACACTATTTAAAGCCGGAAAATCAGCTTTTTATTTTGATGGTCCTTGGATGATTGAAACACTTAAAGAATCATGTGATTTTGCAAGTGATGGTAATTTAGGAGTTATTCCTATGCCAATGTCTACTGGTGATAATGGCGTTTCTTTTGCTGGTTCTCATCAATTTTGTCTTGCCAAAAACACAACTACAACTGAGGTAATTAAAAATGCTAGTTATACATTTATTAATTATATTTCAACAAATTCACTTGAATGGGGAAAAGCTGGTCAAGTTCCTGCTAGAACTTCAGTCCATGAATTAGATGAATATAAAAACATTCCTTATTTAGATGCTTTTACAAAAACAGCTTATAAAGCAAAACTTGGAAGTACATATAATTATTTCTATGAGGTTTATAACTATATGGGCTCTGCTGTTGCTAGTGCTTTAAATAATGATGCTACTGCTACAAATGCTTTAAATGAAAAAGCTAACAACTTTAAAAGATGGTTAGCTGAACAATAATATGAATAATTTAAAAATTCAAAAATTTAGGGTGAAAAAGGTATTTAAAATATTTTCACCATATTTATTTATCTTACCTTACATGATATTTTTTATAACATTTTGCTTAGTACCAGTAATACTAACAGTTATCTTAAGTTTTACTGATTGTGCTGATGATATTAGCGCAATGAAATGGAATAATTTTGATAATTATAAGTTGATATTTAACTTTAAATCATATACTGGTGAATATTATTGGAAGGCTATGGGACATACATTATTATTCGTTGGCGTTCAGGTTCCAATACTTATTATTATTCCATTTCTAATAGCTTATTTATTAAACTTTAAGCTAAAAGGATTTTCTATAGCTAGAGCATTGATTTATTTTCCTGGCATTTTATCAATTACAACTGTTGGCATTATATTTATTATCTTTTTAGATTCAAATACAGGAATATTTAATTTAATGTTTAAAAAAGAAATACCTTGGTTAACATCGCAACCATACCAATGGATATCGATATTTTTACTTTCAACATGGTGGGGAATTGGTGGCAATATGATTTTATTTACAGCAGGCCTTCAAAACATTCCTAAAGAATTATATGAAGCAGCTGATATTGATGGAGCTAATAGCATTAAAAAGGTTATATATGTAACACTACCATCTCTTGCTAATACATTTTCATATGTAATAGTAATGACAATACTATCTTGCTTTAATGTTATGGGACAACCAATGGTATTAACACCAGGAACTGCTTCTACTGAGGTAGTCATTCAAAATATTTATAATACAGCATTTGGGGCTAATAAATATGGACGAGCTAGTACTATGTCTTTAATTTTAGCAGCTATTATGGGAGTATTTTCACTTCTTTCACTTAAGGTTGCTTTAAATAAAGGGGGAAGTAATAATGAGAAACACTAAATTTAATGCTATCGTTTACACTTTAGTTATTATTTGTACAATTCTATCATTAACTCCTAGCTTATTTGGTTTAATGCTAGCCTTTCAAAAAGAGGTTAATATTCCTCATATGTTTGAAGGCTTTAATACATTTTTTAAAGGAATAACAATTGAGAATTTTATTAAGGTAAAAGATAGATCACCCTATTTATTTACGTGGCTTAAAAATTCGTTTATAGTTTCATTTAGTCAGACATTTATATACATATTGATTGCCTCTCTTGCAGCCTTTGCTTTTACAAGATTAAAATTCAAAGGGCAAAAAATCTTATTTAATTTATGCTTAGTTTCAATGGTAATTCCAGGAATTATTAATATTGTCCCAAATTTTATAATTATTAGTAAGCTTGGATTATATAATAGCTTATTAGCTATGATTTTACCAGGGCTTTCAGGAGTTGGCGGAGTATTTTTATTAAGGCAGTTTATGATGGATATTCCATTTGATTATGATGAAGCAGCACGTATTGATGGGGCAAGTGATTTAACTGTTTATGCAAGAGTTATTATGCCAATGTGTAAGCCAGTTTTAATTTCATTAATATTATTTACATTTCAAGGAGCATGGAATGATTTCTTATGGCCATTAATTGTTACTGAAGGCGATAGCAGTAGAACTATAGCTTCAGGACTTTATTTAACAATTATGAGTGATACATCGATGAAAGGAATACTAATGGCCTGTGCTTTTATTTCAGCACTTCCTATCATTGTAATATTCATTTTTGGTCAAAAGTATTTTGTTGAAGGAAATAGTGGAGGTATAAAAGGATGATTAAAAAAGAAGACATTAAATATTATGATTATCCAAATCCTAGATGGAGAAGAAAAGATTATCAATTATTAGATAAAGAATGTGATTTTTATATATATGATAATGAAACTGATTTAATAAAATCTAAAAACAAAATATTACTTCCATTTTCATATGAAACCTTAAAAAGTGGAATTAATGATCAAAATATGTATAAGCATGTTTTGTATGAAATAAATTTTGAAATTACTGAAATAACTAATTATTTACTTCATTTTAATGCTGTTGATTATGAATGTAATGTGTACTTGAATGATTACTATGTTGGCTTTCATAAAGGAGGTTTTACTTCATTTTCTTTTGATGTATCAAAATTTATTAAAAAAGGTAATAATGTTTTAAAAGTAGATGTGCATGATTCATTTTCAAAAGAGCAGTTACGCGGTAAGCAAAGAGAAATAAAAGATAGCCACGAATGCTGGTATGTGCAAACAACTGGAATTTATCAATCGGTTTATCTTGAAAAATGTGGAAGTAAACATATAGAATATGCAAAATTCTCAGGTGATGAAAATGGTAATGTAAATTATGAAATTAAAACTACTGGAAAAGAATTATTAAGAATTGAGATTTACTTTGATAACGAAATAATTAAATCTTTTACCTTAAAGGATGATATTTTATATAAAGGAAACTTTAAAATTGATAACGTTAAGTTATGGTCATTAAATAACCCAAATTTATATGATGTAAAATTAACATTAAATTCAAGTAATGTTGATTGTGTTGAAACATATTTTGGCTTTAGAAGCATTAAAGTAAATAATGGCTTTATTTATTTAAATAATGAAAAAGAATTCTTAAAATTCATATTAAATCAAGGATATTATAAGGATCAAGGTTTAACATTAACAAAGGAAAACATTTTACAAGATTTTAACCTAATGAAGGAATTTGGCTTTAATGGTTGTAGAATCCATCAAAAGGTCGAACAACCACTACTTTACTATTTAGCTGATAGATTTGGCTTTCTTTTGTGGAGTGAGCTTCCTTCATGCTATGAATATTCAAATAAAATGAAGGAAGAAATTAATAATGATTTATTTAATATAATTGATCAAAATTATAATTCACCATCAATTATTACCTATGTAATCTTTAATGAATCATGGGGAATCCCTCAAATTAACAATAATGAAGAAGTACAAAGCTATGTGTCATTATTAAAAGATAAAGTTAAAAAATATGATGATACAAGGCTAGTTATTGCTAATGATGGCTGGTTTAATTTATCAAACACTGATATTTTATCATTACATGAATATCAGCAAGATGCTAACGAATTCTATAAATGCTATAACGATAAAGATAATATTACAAATAATTATATAGTTAATGGCTATGGAAAAGCCTTTGCAAATAATAATAAATATCAAAACCAACCAATCATGCTAACGGAATTTGGAGGAATAGCCATTCAAGATCAAGATGGTTGGGGATACGGAGATAAAGCTAATAATTTAGATACCTTAAAAAATAGAATGAATGATTTATTTAAGGCAATATACAAATTAAATTATTTATCGGGCTTTTGCTATACTCAGCTTGCTGATGTTGAGCAAGAAACAAATGGCTTAGTTTATGCAAATAGAAAGCTAAAGCTACCAATTGATGAAGTTAAAAGCATTGTAAATGGAAATTATTATAAAGCAAATAAATAATTTGCTAAAAATACAAATAAAAAGGAGAAAAACATGAAGAAAATTAATTTATTAACAGTATTAATGGTGTTTTCATTAGGTGTTGTTGGTTGTAATAACCAAAATAATTCAAGTAGTGAAGAAATACCTTCAAGCTCGGAAATTGAAGATAGTTCATCAACTACTAATGAATCAAACAGTAGTAAAGAAGATAGCTCATCAATTGATAAGTCAAACAGTGAAGATTCATCAAGTGCTGAAAAGGAAGCATTAGAAGCTCCAGCAAATTTAAATGTTGTTAGATCAAGTGAGGATAATAGCAAATTTGTTATTTCATTTGATGAGGTTTTTAATGCTAGTTGCTATAAGGCTGCAATTTTTAAAGATGATATTACAATTAATGATTACGTAGAAATCACAAGTGGTAGTACAATTAATGCAGTAAACGATGAAGGAAATTATATTATTAAAGTAATTGCTATTGGAAATGAAACTTATGATGATTCAAAGGCAGCAGAATTTACTTATAGTATTGAAAATTGGGTAAATAAAGAAGATAAAAATGGCGGAAAATGGACTGTTTTAGTAGAGCAAGGAAAGCCTATTGGAAAAGCTAAATACGTTTATAATGATGGAACTGTTTATGAAGGCTTAGTAAATGATGATTTTACGAGAAAAGAAGGTCGCTTAACATATACTAATAAAATGTATTATGAAGGTAAATTTGTAAATGATAATTTTGAAGATGAAGATGGTTTCTTTTCTTGGTCAACTACTGGTGATTATAAAAATGGAAACTCTTATAGAGGAAAATTTGTAAATGGAACACCTAACGGACAAGAAGGAACATATACATTCCCATCATTTTATAGTAATGGAACAGGACTTCAATATTGGACTGGTAAAATAGAGGGCTTTGCTTTCCCAGCTGTTGGTGCAACTGGAAAAGGTAAAATTAATTTTGGTGGACAATATTATGAAGGCGATGTTGTATATTTAGGAAACAACAATTTCCAACGTGTAGGACAAGGTGAAAATGTTTGGAGTGATATTGAAAATTGTGGTTGGTTTGCTAATTACACAAATCAAACAGAAGAGGTATTAAAGGAAAAAGCGTTTGATAGATATATTGGAGGCTTTGATACAGTAAATCATGATTGGTTTTATGGAAAAGGTATTATGTATATTAAAAATGCAAATGGTACACCATATGGCTATGTTGTTGGTAATTGGGATTGGAAAGCAGGCACTTTAACTAAAGACGAAACATTTAAAAAAGAAGATTTGCTAGAAGAATATCAAGCTGAAGGGGTATTAAATATTACCAAATCCTTATATGGAGAAATAGCCTATGAGGATGGTTCAAAATTTGTTGGAGCTATAAATAATGATGGTACAAGATGTCAAGGGCGTTTAACATACCCAAATAACATGTACTATGAAGGAAAGTTTGTAAACGATAAATTTGAAGATGAAAATGGTTTATTTTCTTGGTCAACTACTGGTGAATTAAAGGATGGTCCATCTTATAGAGGAAGATTTGAAAATAATACAACAGATGGTTTAATTGGTACTTATACATTTCCTTCATTTTATAATAATGGAGATGGAATTCAATACTTTACTGGAGAAATGGAAGGAATGGCTTATCCAAAAGCTAATACAACAGGAAAAGGAAAAATCAATTTTGGCGGACAATATTATGAGGGTGATGTTTTATACTTAGGTGATGATAATTTCCAACGTGTAGGCCAAGGTGAAAACGTTTGGACAAGTACTGAAGCCTGTGGCTGGTTTGCTAATTATACAAATCAAACAGCTGAAGTATTAAATACTAAAGTATTCGATAGATATGTCGGTGGCTTTGATACAGTTAACCATGGCTGGTTTTATGGAAAAGGTATTATGTATATTAAAAATACTGATGGTACTCCATTTGGTTATGTAGTTGGTAATTGGGATTGGAAAGCAGCTACTTTAACTGAAAATGAAACATTTAAAAAGGAAGATTTATTAAAAGATTATCAAGCTGATGGCATTTTAAATATTACAAAAAGCTTTATTAGCGAAATTACATATGATGATGGTTCAAAATTTGTTGGAAAGCTAAATGCTGATGGCACAAAAAAAGAAGGTCGTTTTACTTATCCAAACAATATGTATTATGAAGGTAAATTTGTAAACGATACGTTTGAGGATGAAAATGGTTTCTTTTCTTGGTCAACTACTGGTGATCATAAAGATGCAAATTCTTATAGAGGTAAATTTGTAAATGGTACAACTGCTAATCAAATAGGAACTTATATTTTTAAAAGTTATCATACTAATGAAAATGGTATTCAATACTTTACTGGAGAAATGGAAGGAATGGCTTATCCAAAAGCTAATACAACAGGAAAAGGAAAAATCAATTTTGGTGGACAATATTATGAGGGTGATGTTTTATACTTAGGTGATGGTAATTTCCAACGTGTAGGCCAAGGTGAAAATGTTTGGACAAGTACTGAAGCCTGTGGCTGGTTTGTTAATTATACAAATCAAACAGCTGAAATATTAAATACTAAAATATTCGATAGATATGTCGGAGGCTTTGATACAGTTAACCATGGCTGGTTTTATGGAAAAGGCATTATGTATATTAAAAATGCCGATGGCACACCATATGGCTATGTAGTTGGTAATTGGGATTGGGCTGCTGGCAGTTTAACTAAAGATGAAACTTTTAAAAAGGAAGATTTATTAAAAGAGTATCAAGCTGATGGTGTATTAGATTTAACAAAAAATTTTAATTAATTTTTGAAAGGATGGAGTGATTATGATTAATAAAAAAAGATTGCTATTATGCTTATCGTTATGTGGATGCTTAATTTCATGTAATACTACAAATGAATCATCAACTAATAATGAAAATAGCTCAAATGAGGAAATATCTTATGATGAATTGAAATTATTTTTCACTCCATCATCTTATAGTAAAAATGAAATATCAAAGAATATTTATGGTACATTCATTGAACATATTGAGCGTTGTATTTATAATGGCATTTATGCTGAAGAAATACTTGATAGAAAATTTGTAGCACCAATTGGAAATGATGTATCACAATGGAAAAATGATAACAATAAAAGTGTGTTAAGTGAAAGCGTAGATACTTATAGTGGTACATATGCTGCTCATTTTATAAATGAAGCAATAATGAGCCAAAGAGGTTTGGTTTTGCAAGAAAATAGTACTTATAATGGCTATTTTTATGCAAAAGGGAAAGGAACATTAGTTGTTTCATTAAAAAACGCTACTGATGCTATAAGTAAAACAATTACAATTAATTCCACTGAATATAAAAAATATGAATATGATGTAAGTATTAAAAATCAAGGAAAATATACAATATCTTTTACTTCATTAGATGGTGATTTTTTAATAGATTCACTATCTTTAATGAAAAATGATAATATTAATGGCATGCGTTATGATACATTACAATTATTAAAGGAATTAAATGCACCTTTTTATCGTTGGCCTGGTGGGAACTTCGTTTCTGGATATGACTTTTATGATGGCTTATTAGATAAAGATAAAAGAGTTACAAAAAGAAATTTAAACTATGCTGGAAGAATTGAAGATTTTAAGGATGACAATGATAGATTAATGGCTGATTTAACAAACATTGAAGCTAATGGCTTTTATAGCGTATATGAGCCAAATGACTTTGGAATTGATGAATTTATTTATATGTGTAATTATTTAAATGCTACACCAAATGTTGTTTTAAACTCAGGACTTGGAAGTGTCAAAATGGCAATTGATGAAATTTCATATTTAAATGGAACAGAAGGAAAATATGCTAGCATGCGACCATCTAAGGAGCCTTATAATGTAAAATACATTTCAATTGGGAATGAAATGAATGGATCTTGGCAATTAGGCCATATGGGAATTAATGAATATGTTAAAAAGCATAATGAAATAGCAAATGGAATAAAAAGCGTTTCAAAAGATATAAAGATTATTGGTGTTGGCGATAATTATTCAAGCTGGTCGCAAGCAATGCTTAATAACTGTAAGGATAATATTGATTTGTTAAGCGAGCATTTTTATGCAACAAGAAAGGAAGATTCTGTAAGTGACCATATTAAATCATTAAAGAATCAAGCAGAAATGCGAATAAAGCTTCATAGAAATTTAAAAAACAATGAAAATGTTAAGATGTCAATTGATGAGTATGCTTATGAAAATGCAAAAACTCAATCACGCTTAAAGGATGGGATGGGGGTTGCTTCTTGCTTAAATGTCTTTATAGCAAATTCTGATGTTGTAGATGTGGCTTGCTATTCATCAACTATAAATGCTATTCAGGGTCAAATCTATACAAGTAATAATAAAGCTTATTTAGAAGGAAGTGGCTATGCTTGTATGCTTTATAGTAATAATATGGAAAATCATTATATTAAGGTTACAGCTAATACTACTAAACTAAATGACTATGTTGAAGTTAGTGCTACTATTAATGAGGCTAATGATGCTATGACATTTTCAATTATTAATACATCAGCTAAAACACTTAAAATAAAAAATAAAAATATTAAAGAATATGTAAGTAGAAGCTATGTAACAGCATCATCATTTGAAGCAACTGGTGATGAATTAATTTATGTTTCTAACGATACATCAAATAATTCATGCTATGTTGCACCATATTCTATAACACTTATTAAAGTAAAAATTTAAAAGGAAATAAACTATGAAATATAATAAAATCTTATTGCTATTACCTTTATTAATTTCTTGTAATAGTAATACTAATCAAATAATAAATGAGAAAAAAGTTAAAAATTATCGTTTAAATTATAATGTTACTTATACAGGCATGCTTAAAAATGGAAGGCCTGATGGTGAAGGAACATTTAAATATAGAAATAATGATACATTAACAACTTTTATTGTAAATGGTCAAGTTGACAACACTAAAGATTCAACACATAAAATTATGTCTAGTAAGGATAAGTTTATTGGAAAAATCTCTTTAGATGACAATTACAACATTAGCTATATTGAAGGAACATATGACTATGGTGTTGGTGTTAATGTATATACAGGAAAATTTAAAGATAATTTATTTAATGATCCTAATGGAAAAATGAAATTACTTGGGAATTCATATTATGTGGGTTCATTTGTAAATGGCAGTAATATTGGTGAAACAGGGACAATTTATTATGAAAACAATCAAAAGAAGGGGCTTGGAATTTTATATTTTACTGGTGTAATGAAAACATTGTCATCATTTGTTGGTAATCAATTAGGATATGGCCAAGTTAAATACAATGATGATTCAGTATACACAGGGCAATTATTATATACTGGAAGTGATTTTTTAAGAAAAGGCTATGGTGAAATGGATTTTTCAAATACTAACTTTGATGCTGGTGTTTGGGGAAGTAGTAGAGACAATAAGCTATATAAATATGTTGGTGAATTTGACTATTCTATAAATGGTTGGATTTATGGTAATGGCATAATGTATTATAAAGATAGTAATAATAATCCAACAAGCTTTGCTAAAGGATACTTTTCTAGCTGCCATATAATAGGTGAATATCAATATCAAGACTTTAAGCTAATTGAAGGCTATGATATGTCAATGGAAAGCAAGTATTTAAGATTCAGAGAGGATTATGATAAATATTTAACTGATAAAAAATATGAATATAAGCACCATAAATACTTATTTGTTGGTTCATCATATATGGAATTTATGAATTCTAATATAGATACACCATTTTCAAAATATTTTGGCGAATATGATGCTTTAAATGTTGGCTGTGGTGGTTCAACAACTGCTGATTGGTTAAATTATTATGAAACACTAATAAAGCCTTATACACCTGACACTATAATAATGCATACAGCTGGTAATGATTATGCCAATAATGCAAGCTTTGATATGATAGAAGACTCACTTATAAAATTTATAGAAATGGTTAAAAAGGATATGCCAAATACTAAAATATATTTTGTAACCCAAATATATACAGTAGCTACACAAAAAACATTTATTTATAGAGATCAATTAAATGATTTATTTTATTTGATGAGTAATAAATATGATAATGTTAAAGTAATCGATACAAGAAGCGTTACCTTAGTAGATATAGATAATTTTGTACCAGTTGATAATTTAAGCTCTTATTTTTTAAATGATGGCTTACATATGAATGATAAAGGATATCAGCTATGGTCGAAAATTATAAGAGATTTTATTGATAATGAGGGAAACTAATATGAAGAAAAATAAAATAAAAATTTATAGTATAGTTTTACTTTTATTATCATCTTGTAATAATGCTACTAACAATTCATATATTGAGCCAACAATTGTTAAAAATGAAAAGATTAGTAGTAATGTTTCATATAGTGGCGAAAAAAGGAATAATGAATTTGATGGAGTAGGAACTTTAATTTATTCAAATAAATACGAATTAACGGGGACATTTAAAAATAATAAGCTCGATGAAAGTCAAAATGTTCATATTAAGTATTTAAATAATCAGGATCAATTCGTTGGAAATATTTTACTTGATGATAGCTATGAAATTTCATTAGTTTACGGAACTTATACGAAAAAAAGCAATAGCTATAAATACACTGGAAAGTTTAAAGACAATTTACTTGATGATGAAAATGGTTCACTTACTATTCCAAGTATAGGAA
>CAKPZU010000057.1 GCA_934215405.1 uncultured Bacilli bacterium
CTATTAGTTGTAATTGCAATTCTAGCAATTTTAGCAACAGTATCAATTGTTGGTTATAATAGTTTTACTAAGAAAGCTAAAGTATCTAATGATACAGTACTTGTAAAGCAAATGAATGATGTATTAATTGCAAATCAACAAACAGACGGAAATAATAATACAATGACAGAAGCACTAGAAGATGTATTTGGTGCTGGTTATGATGTTGAAAAATTAACTCCAACTACTACAAATTATAATATTGTTTGGGATAGTGAAAATGACCAAATGGTATTATTAGATGATAAGAAAGAAGTTGTATTTCCAACAGAAAAAGTAACAACTAAAGATAAGATGTTTTTAATCACTAAAACAGGGAAAGATTTTACTGATACTAAAGATGAATTTGCTCACTATTTAACTAGCGAATTTACTTATCCTGACACTTTAGATATTACTACTGGATTAGATGCAGGTAGTAATACAAATGTAAATGATATTTCTTATACTGGTGGAGAAACAGGCAAAACAGTTAGTATTAGAACTAATGGTGGTAAATTAGTAGTTAATGGTCCAAAAGATACAATTAACCACTATGGAGCATCTGATTATACTAATGTTGTAGCAGTATATGATGAATCATATCATGAATTTGGAGTATCTGCATATGCTAGAATTGAAAAAGGGCATTTCGTTGCTGAAAGCACTGCTAAAGTGGTTAACTTAAATGTTGCAAGTGATAATGTTAAGATTACTGAAAATAATGGTGCAAAAGTTAATGAGTACTCAAAAGCTAGTGATGCTATTGTTGTTAAGGTTAATGATGTAGAAAAGAAAATTGATAATATAATTAGTGAGGCTACTTTTGAAGAGAAATCTAAAAATAGTTCAGTACTTGCTAATGGTGGTATTGCTGAAGTAGATGGAACTTGCTTTAATAGTTTACAATTTGCTTTTGACTATGCTAGTAATAATGATACAATTCTAATTAAGGAAAATATTGATTTGGATTGTACAGTTTCATTAAAAAAGAATATTTCAATAACTTTAGATATGAATGGTAAGACTATAACAAATACAAAAGATTTGTGGGAACAACCATCTAAAGATGCTAACAATTGGAGCCTAGTTAGTGTAAAAAATGGTGGAAACTTAACAATAACAGGTAGCGGAAGTTTTATGGCTAAAGCAAACGACTGCTATGCAGTTGATGTTCAAGATGGTTCTATTTGCACAATTGAAAATGGAATATTTAATGGAAATATACATGCCGTGTATGTTGAAGAGGGAACACTATATGTCAAAGGTGGTACATATTCTATTCAGCAAAAATATCCAGATGCTACAAAGGCAGATGAGTTTGTATTAAACTGCTATGATAAAAATCGAGAAAATGGTACAGTTAAAATAGTTGTAACTGGTGGTACATACGATAATTTCAATCCTGCTGATTGCTGGGCAGAAGGAGAACATACTAATTTCTTAGCAGAAGGTTATAAAACTGTTAAATCAACTAAAAGTGATGGAACAACAATTTGTTTTACAGTTGTAAAAGAATAGTATTATTTTTACTAAATAATCTTAAATTTGAGTCATGTTGTCTTGTACAATGTGACTCTTTTCTATCTTTTATGTATTTTTTATTGTAAAATATAAATGCAAAGGAACTATAAATAGTAAAGGTAATAATAATGAAATTAATTGATACAGTAAAATATAATATTTTATATAAAAAAACTTTATAAAAGTTATGTAACGATTGTAGATAACCCTTGTATTTATCAACAGATAACAAAAAAGAAAATGATTGATGAATTATTACAATTTTATTCAAATGTTGATCATCTTCTTTCAATTTGAACTCTTAAAGAAATAATGTTTTTAAAATTATTAATTGAAAATAATAATAAGCGAGAAACAATTCAAAAATATCATTTTGAAACTGCAGAGCTTTTTTATAAATTCATAATTTATGTTGATGCACTTGAAACTTCAATTTATGAAGAATTTGTGGATATAGTAGAAAAAGTAGTGAATAACTATGATGAAAACAAATGTAGAGAAAATGAAAAAGTTGTTGTCCCACTTATAGGATATTTAAAAACCATTTATGCTATTCATTTAAATGATTTTCAAATAAGCTTAGTAGATAAGTTAGGCTTTAATACTCTTCAATCTTTAATAAACTATTAAAAAAAGAATTCATTATTCAATTATTATTGTTTAATACATAGAAAAACAATGTCATTGATGTCAAAGGATAATTTTATTTCTAATATTATTATTGAACAAAGAAAAGAAAAAAGATATCCATTTCCAGATAACTATGATTTAAAGGAATATGAAAATATATTTTATTATGGTTTTGATATTGATAATAAAATAAGTAATGAAACTTTAAATGAAATAATATTTAATGATTTCTTTACTTATGGACCTATGGATGTATTCTTTGATCTTATTGCTTTAAATTATAATGGTAATGACCTAATTGAAAAATTAAAGTTTGTAAATCCATTTAATGAAGATAAAATAGAAAAAAATAAAAAAGCAATAATTAACCTTGCAAAAGAATTACCTTCAGCAATATTAAATGGTTATTCAGAAAATGAATTTAATTTAATAGTTAAACCTAATATTAATCTTTCATGTGTTAATGCTTCTGAAAAAGAACTTGAATCTTTTCATAAGGTAATGTTTTCTTATATTGATTATATTTGTAAAAGATATAACTTAAATTATGATACTAATGAATTAACATCATCAAGCCTTGTAAAAGTATTAAACTATTTATGGAATAATATTGATTTACTTTCTTTTGAAATAATTAAAACAAATAAATATAACTTTACTAAAAATGAAATACAAATTGCTAAAGATTTTAAAAAATACAGAAGGAATAAATTTATTATTTTAAAGCTTGTTGATGGTGGTACTATCTTTATAGATGAAGAATATTCATATTTGATAAAAGAACTAAGAGTTCCCTTTAAAAAGATTGTTCCTTCAAAACTTCCACTTGTTGTTGAAACAACATTATTCCAATTTAAAAATGAAATCGTTTGTGATGGCTGTATAGTTCCATATAATATTAAGATAGATAAAAAAAACCTTAACGGGCTTTATAATGAGGTTGATGAAAATAATGTGATTACATCACTTGAGCAAATGGATATATGCGATAAAAAATGGCTAAAGAAATAAAAAAGTTAATTTGTAATAGCATTATACAATAAACAAAAAAAAATAATATTAGAAGAAAACATCTTTTCTTCTTTTTGTATGCGTTTAATAAAAACATAGAAATTATTACCTATTAATGTCAAAATTAGGATATAAGTATGGAGGAATTCACTTATGAGATTAAAAAAAAGAAATTTACTTTTAATTGGTTTGTTTTTAGGCGCTTTAACTAATTGTAATAATAATAATAGTTCTATAAACGAAACATCATCTAGTATTTCTTCATCAAGTGAAAATAAAACAAGTTCAACTACTAGTGAAGAAACATCTTTAATTGGAAATGAATCAATTTCTAGTAATGAAGAGATATCATCAAGTAAACTGCATGTTCATACATACGATGAAGATTATTCTTATAATGATATTTATCATTTTAAGGAATGTAAAGAATGCCATGAAATTGCTTTTAAAGAGATGCATGAATTTGATCAAGGAATGTGTACTATATGTTATTATGTTGATGAAAATCTACTTTCTAAAGATCTTGTTCCTATGAAAAAATATTTCACTAATGCTAAATATTCATATGATAGAAATGATTATGTATATGATGAAAATGATAATCAAGTTGAATTCAACACCTTACTTGATAGACAAATAAGTATATTTACTCAAGATATTATGTATCGTTTATCTTATGTTTATGGTTCTGATGGTACAACACATAATAGAGTGAAAGATTCGGCCTTTGAACTAAAAAAGGATGCTACTAATCCTTATACTTATAATTCTAAGGTAGCTACAGTTAAAAGTAATACAATATTAACAAGCTTAGATATGAGTGGTGGTAATGATGATTTATCATCAGCTTTGATTAATGATGTTAAATATTTTCAAAATTCTATTTCGATAGTTGATACAAAAAAGAATTGCTTACTTTCTTCTGAGGCTTTGGATTTATCTGGGGCAATTGAAGGAAGAAATATGAGAGTTATTAAAAATAATGATTCTTATTTATTAGATTATAATATTAATACTTCAGCTCAATGGGTATTTGGCTCATGGCTTAAGGATTCAACTTATCATTCATTTGCTAATAAGCGTAACTTTAATTCCTTTAAAATGGCTATGGCTCAAATAATGGCAAATGAAAAAGTTGTTAATGGGGCTTATCATGTTAATGAATATAATAAGCTATTAGATAAAATTGATAATACGCAAATTAATATTAAATATAAAGATGCTTTAATTAATTTTATTAAGAATTATGTTATCGGTATTGATTTAATTTTATGTGATGATAATTATGGTGCAATACTAAATAACACTTATGATAGTTTAATTAGTAAAGGTAATCTTGATAGAATTAATAGAACTACATTGTTTAATAATTTTAATATTTCTGTTAATTCACTTCGCCTTTATAAAGGATACAGCATTGTTTTACCAGCACTTGTTACTCAAGCTTTATTCAATTCCTTTGATATTTTAAATACTAATCCATTATATCGTTAAAGACATTGATGAACAAAAAATTGAATATGCAAACTTTAAATCAGTTGTTTTAATACCAAGTTTAAAGATTGATGAAACACCACTTAATGCCATTGCCTTAATTGTTCAAACAACAAATAAATATTTAGATAGGCTAGATCTTAGCGATGAAAATCCTTTCCAAGAAATAACAGTTAATGCTACATATGTCATAAATGATAGTATATTAGGAACTGATAGTAAAAAAGTTAAACTATCATATGATGAAACTAATCAAACTTTAGTTTTTGATGTTAATAGCTTTACAAATGGGGCTGCATTTACAAAATATCAAGGTAGTCAAAAAGATAATTCGAATAATAAATTATTTACTAATGATGGTGGCTTTATAGTTAATGGAAATGCTGATTATGATTCAGGTAGCTATATTAAATTTTCTTTTGAAAATGAAACAAAAAATCCATTTTCTATTTATTTTAATGGGTATTACGAATAAGTAATAAAAAAAGATTTGTAAAAATATTTTTTTCGACAAATATCGTACTTTTTACTATGTATAATATATGTAGGAAAAAAGGAAGTCATATAAAATGAAGAAAAAAAGAATGATTACTATTAGTATTATGTGTATTTTATTTATTGCTTTATCTTTTGATATCGCTATTAAAATAGCTAACTATGTAAAAAAAGATTTTAATGCTACAAATAAAGCTAGTTATGATTTTATTTTAGAATATGCTGAAAATGCCAAAATGTTAGAAAACTATAATTATGAGCATGTGAATGATAATTCACTTAAATTAAAAAATGACATAGAAAATAGTTATACTGATACCAATAAAAATGCATTAAAACCTAATAAAAGTATTCTTATTAAGAAAATAATAATTTGTAGTACATTTACTTTAAATGCTTTTTTCTTGTATTTTGATATTTATTTGAAAGAAAAGATAAAATCAAAACATGAAGATTGCACTTATAAAGTAATTAGCAATGCATATGGTATTAAAGAAGTAAAGAAAGAGTGATTTTGTATCTATATATTTTTAATAAAACTATAGGAAGCTATAAAGCTTCTTTTTTTAATTGGCTCAAAAAATATTACACACGTTTAAGGCCGAATTATATTTAAAATGTGTAATAACTTTATGTTACTATATAATCGTATATAGTAAAAAAAATATAAATCTTTAAAAAATTTTTACATTTAAATAGTAATTATTGACAAACACTTGTAAATGTACCTGGGGGGGGTATAATGATTCCGTAAAAAAATTAATAAGTTATAAATTCATAATTTATTGATTTGAGAAAGGAAGAAAATAAATATGAGAAAGAAAATTAAAAAGGCTTTTACATTAGTTGAACTATTAGTTGTAATTGCAATTCTAGCAATTTTAGCAACAGTATCAATTGTTGGTTATAATAGTTTTACTAAGAAAGCTAAAGTATCTAATGATACAGTACTTGTAAAGCAAATGAATGATGTATTAATTGCAAGTCAACAAACAGATGATAAGAATAATACAATGACACAAGCACTTGAAGATGTATTTGGTGCTGGATATGATGTTGAAAAGCTTACTCCTACAACTACAAATTATAATATTGTTTGGGATAGTGAAAATGACCAAATGGTATTATTAGATGATAGTAAAAATGTAGTTTATCCAACAGAAAAAGTAACTTCTAAGGATAAGATGTTTTTAATTACAAAAACTACAAAAGATTTCACTGATACTAAAGATGAATTTGCTCATTATTTAACTAGTGAATTTACTTATAGTGATAACACAATAAACATTTCTACTGGATTAGATGTTGGAAACAATACATCGATTAGTGAAATCAATTATGCAAGAATACCAACTGAAGGCGAAAATGAAAGCGATGGCAAAAGTGTTGCAATACGTACTAATGGTGGAACATTAACTGTTAATGCTGTAAATGATTCTGTTGCACATTATAATGATGTTGACAAAGTAGTAATTGTAGCAGTAGCACCACATTCATATCATGAATATGGAAGTATTAATGGAGATGTAGAAATTACTAAAGGCCACTTTGCACTTGAAAAAGGAGCAACAGCAGGTACAATTAAAGTTACAGATGCTGCAGTTGCAAATGAAGTAAAATTAACTAACAATGCAAATGAATCATTAGCAATTATTGATTCAAATAATAAACTAAGTACTGATTCATCAATCGGTGAAAGTATTAAAATTACCGATAGTAATGCTGTAGCACTTGTTGGGGATAAATCGTATTCAACAATTAAAGAAGCCTTAGATAAAGCAAAAGATGGCGATACAGTAAAAATGATTGCAGATTATAGACTTACAAAAGAAAATTCACCTGATGAAGTAATTGCTCGTACCATAGTAAATAAAAAGATTACTTTTGATTTCGGAAATTATAAATACATTGGTTTTACAGGAATGGGTGGTTATGACAATAATTTTACAATGTTAATTGTTGCTGCTGATGCTACTTTTGTTGCAAGTGAAAACGGTGGTATTATCGCTGATGATATTGGAAATAATGGCGGTTATGCTATAAATATTATGAATGGGGCTAAGTTAACAATTAAATCTGGTACTTACAATGGTGGAGGTACAGCTGTACAAGTTCAAAAAGGTACATTTGAAGCACTTGGAGGTACATATATATGTGATCCATATGACAATCCATATGGGTATAAATATTTGATAAATTGTATAGATGCAGCATATAAGGATGGAACTGCAAAAATCTCTATTAGGGGAGGTAAATTCTATAAGTTTGATCCATCTGATAGCAAATCAGAAAATCCACATGGCAATTTCGTTGCAGATGGTTATACAACAGAAAAAACTGCAGACGATTGGTACACTATTGTTCCACAAAAATAGAATAATTCAATGAAATAATCAAAAAGTGAATTTGTAAATAATTGTACAAGTTTACTTTTTTTATATAAGATTAATACACATGAAGTATTATTTATCTTTTATGTTTATATATCTATGAAAATATTTAATTTTTTGTTACATTGTAATTACATAAGAGAGGTAACTAATTATGCTAGTTTCAATATTTGATTTAAAGGTTGATAAAAAACGATTATATGAAGATGCATCAAAGATGTATGCTTTTAGAAAGTTTGATTATAATAGACTTTCAATGGATAATCTTAAAATGTTAATTATTCAATTTTATAAGGATTATAAAAACATATTAAGTATCTGTTCTTTAAGTGAATTCTTATTATTAAAAAACTATATAGTAGCAATAATTATAATGTAAAATCAATTGATGATAAAATTGATTTAAGCAATCTTGAAGATAAGTATCTACTTATTCGTGATAAAAATAATTATGTTTATTTCTTTAAGGAAATAGATGATTCTATTAAAGAAGCTATTAAAAACTTCAATGAAGAAGAAATGAAAAAGAATGATAAGATAAATGATATTGTAAAGAAATTTTCATTATTATTTCCATTTGATGATATATATAGTTTTTCAAAACGTGTTAATGATGTTTTAAAATCTGATTTAAATGAAATAATAGATTTTTTAACTACTAATTGTTATTTTCTTTATCAAGTAAATGTGGCTAATATTAATAAAATTTCATATTTTATCAAGGATAATGTTTATCCTTACTATAAAGAAATCTATAACGAAAGAAAAAAATATAAAAAATTCCCATTAATTATTTGTTCATCAAAAGAATTAGATGATAGATATTATAATCTAATAAATCATATAATAGTAAATATTGAAGATGAAACACTAGAAGATGCAGTTGCACACATTAGATTTTTTGTAAACTTAAATAAGCCAATCGATGAAATACTTAAAATATTAGTTGATAATATTCCTAAGTTTGATATTAATAAATATAAAGATAAGGTAATTGATATAGCAAGTAATATTCCATCATGTAGTTTATATGGATTATCTATAATTGAATATAACAAAGCATTAGAAAATGATAAAAAGTATTCAATATATAAAGTTAAACAAGAAAATGCAACATTAAATGAAAAAGACTATAATGTATTTAATAAGCTGTATACAGCACTACTTGAATTCACAAATAATAAATATAATATTATTGCAACAAAAGATATATACAATCATGAATTTGAAGGCTATTATAAGGATTTAAAAGAAGTTATTGATTATTCCTTTAATAATAAAAAAGTGATAATAGAAGAATTTATCAAAAATAATCCATATAATTTCACTCGCAAAGAATTAGAAATGGTAAAAAGATTCAATAAAGCTATTACAAATGAGTTTATTGTAGCTTTAACTACAAAGGATTATTTAGGTTTATTATTAGATGATAAGATTTATATGGTTAAAACATTAAAATGCAACTTTGATGAGACATTAGATAAAGAAATACTACCTATTATAACCACAACTAGTATTGTTCAGTTTAATAATAATTTAGTTTGCTGTGGAATTTATGAAGCTGCTAAAATGGTTGATGATGAGTTTTATGAAACTTTAGCAAGTAATAAAAATATTAAAAAGGTTTATTCATTATAATTTTTAGGCGAGTTAAAATTTTAGATTAAATTTCTAATGTTTTAACTCGATTTTATTTGTTTTGTATAGTAAAATATAAGTAATAAAAAGTTAGGGAGAAAAATATGGAAAAGATAGTTGATGATATTTTTAATGTCGGAGTAAATGATACAAAGATTGATTTATTTGAAGGGCAATATAAGGTAAAGGATGGAATGTCTTATAATTCATATCTTATTATTGATGAAAAAATTGCCATACTTGATACTGTTGATAAAAATTTTTTTGAAGAGTGGTTTAATAATTTAACTACAATTTTAAAGGATAACAAACCAACCTATTTAATAGTTTCTCATATGGAGTTTGATCATGCAGCTAATATTATTAAGCTTGTTGAAAAATATAATGATATAACTATTGTTGGAAATGTTAAAACATTTACAATGATTAAGCAATTTTTTAATGTTGAAATAACAAATAAATTAGTTGTTAAAGAAAATGATACCTTATCACTTGGTAAGCATACCTTAACCTTTATCTTTGCCCCATTTGTTCATTGGCCAGAGGTTATGTTTACTTATGATTCATATGCTAATATTTTATTTTCAGCTGATGCCTTTGGTAGATTCAACACCTATGAAAATGAAACTGATTATTTAAATGAAGCCAGAAGATATTATATAGGAATTGTAGGAAAATATGGAAACCAAGTTCAAAGTGTTTTAAAGAAGGCTAGTAATCTAAATATTAAAATAATTGCACCACTTCATGGTAATGTTATTAAGGATAATTTAGCTTATTATATTAATAAATATGATGTTTGGTCTAAATATGAAGCTGAAGAGGAAGGTGTATTAATTGCATATTGCTCTGTTTATGGAAATACTAAGGATGCTGTTAATTTACTTGTTAAAAGCCTAAATAATAAGGGCTATAGAAATGTTTTTGCATATGATTTAGCAAGAAGTGATATGAGTGAGGTTATTTCTTTAGCCTTTAAATACAATAAATTAGTTTTAGCTTCAATTACCTATAATAATTCCATCTTTCCATTTATGAACACCTTTATTGAGGGCTTAATTGAAAGAAATTATCAAAATAGAATAGTTGGCTTTATTGAAAATGGCTCATGGGCTCCAATGGCTACTAAGGTCATGAAAGATAAAATGCAAGTTTTAAAGAATATTACATTTATTGATAGTAATGTAAAAATCCTATCAGCAGTTAATGAGGATACAATTAATCAAATAGAAAAATTAGCAGATTCATTACTAGATTAATTAAAGTTGTTTTGCAGTTCTTAGGCTTTAAAATATAAAAGACTTAGGAGAAAACATATGATAAAATTAATAGGATTAGTATTAGGAATTACAACATTGCTTATTTGCTTTATTACTGCTTTATTAAAAATAGATGAAAGTACCTATAAAAAAATTAGAAAATATGGAAGTATATCTATTATTATTTCAGTATTGTTTATTATTTTACCGCCTCTTGTTGCCTTTAAGGAAGCTTTAAATACAATTAAAAAAACACCATATGAAATAATTGCCACATTATTAGGCTTTCTAATAGAGTCACCTTTAAATAATGACCAATTTATTTATATAACATTAGGTATAATTTTTATAGTAATGCTTTTATTTTACTATCCTTTATTAAAGCTTTTTGCTAAGCTTACTGCCTATAAAAACTTTATTAATAAATATTTTAAGGACTATAATAGTAGCATTAAAAGCAACTATGATAAATCTAATGATTTATTACCAACAGTTAAAATAAAGAATTGCTATTATGATTTGGCTAATAATTTTAAATGCAATGATGAAATCAAGCAATTTAATGAAATGTTTATAGATAAAAAGGTCGTATTAAGAACAATTAGCTATAATACTAGCCTTTATACTGCTAATGTTGAAAGCGAAGTAAGAATAAAAAATAATGATATAATTTATCAATTATTAAATAATGAGCAAAAAATCTATTTATTATTAGGTGATCCAGGAAGTGGAAAATCAACTTTACTTGTAAAAAAATTCTTAGATATTTATCAAAATTATGGAAATTATGATAATAAAAAGGTTTTCCCCATCTTTGCTGATTTAACTGATGTAATAGAAAACGATACTTCTAATTTTAATAAAAGTACCTTACGCAATTTTATTTTAGAAAAAAGAATAAAAAATATTTTACAAAGCACTTATTATGGCAAAATATATAAAACTGTTAATGATAAAATTGTTAATAAAATATTTAACAAAATTATAAAAAATTACCAGGTTATATATATGATAGATAGCTGGGATGAAATAAAGGATGATGAAAAGCAAAGCATCATTATATCAAAAGCTATATTTGAACTAATAAGCACTAATGAAAAAGTAATTTTAGGCTTAAGAGAAAATTCCCTTGAAAAGCTAGTAAACCTATATATAACTGCAGCTAATAGAGATATTAATATTTCAGGTATATCAACAACCTATAATTTAGCCTTTAAGGTTAGAGACTTTAGTAGCTATGAGGTACATACCTTTTTAGATAATTTATGTAAAATTGATATAATAAAATCGATAAATGATAAAGAAAAAATTTTAAAGAGCATAAAGCTATTATCGATTGATGGCTATTCTAATCCATATATTGTTTCTCTTATTATCAAAAACTATGTTAGAAATGGCCAAATTGAAACTAGCATTAATGACTTAATAACTGCTGCTACTAATGGTGTGTTTTTAAATAACGATAATCATAAATATTCTTTGGATGCTTTACAATATGTTGGCTTAAAG
>CAKPZU010000058.1 GCA_934215405.1 uncultured Bacilli bacterium
TAAAAAAAGAAGATGATAAATTAGAATATTGTATTACATATTTTGAAAACAACTATAAAAATGAAAAAGAACTAATAAAAGCATGGTTTGAACACTTATCAAATTCAAAAATTGTAAAATCAAAATGCAAATATATATTCTATACCTTCATTGAAGAAGAAAAAGGATATAGCTTAAGTCTTGGAGGCTACATTAATAAATGGTTTGATGAAGAAACATATTGCTTTGATAAAAACACTATAAGATTAGATTTTGATAATATTAATAAAATGGAATTCTTCAAAGCTTATTCATATATTCAAAAGATATTACATGATACATATATGGAATTAAAAAATACTAATGCTAATAACACTTTTATAAATACAAGAGCATTTATGGGATATCATGATGTAGATGATGAAGATATCATAGAAATTAATCTTTAGCTTATGTTGCTTAAAAGGCTGTGAGTTCACAGCCTTTTATGTTATTAAACTCTTTTAAAAATAAAAAAAGCACAATGTGCTTTCTAATAATCTTCTTTTACAAATATTATTGATAAAATATAATTAATAATTAGAAATACAATACCAACAATATCGATAACTAAAGAAATTGTAATAATTGAATTTATCGTTGGTAATACAGATTCTAATACTCTTGTATCCTTATCATTCATTTTAGCTTTAAAATAAAATAAAAATCCAATAAATGCAATTGCTAATACAATACTAATTCCTTTTAAGATAATTGTTGCTTTGGCTTTGTGCTTTAAGGAATCTCCAACAAAGTAAATAATTCCACTTCCAACTGCTAATAAAATGGCAACTAATAAATAAGCAGATAACGTAAATACTTGTGTACTACTAGATCCTTGAGTTTTAAAATTTAAATCAATAAATAAAACAAAGTATAATCCTGTTACAAACATTAAAACTCCACCAATTAAATTTGTAATACTACGTAGTTTTACGTTATTATTTTTTATAAATTCTTTAGTTTGCATAATTGCCTCCTAATAAAGTTCTATCATATGTATTTTACCAAAATTATTTTTTTTAGTCTATATAAATATCTCTTTTTTAATTCTTTAATATTATATTTGTACATATATTAATATAGGTGAAGTAAAATATGGAAAAAATTAAACTAGCAATTGTTGGAGCTACAGGTCTTGTAGGGCAAACATTTCTACATATATTAGAAGAACAAAATAACTCTAATTTTGAAATACAATTATTTGCATCAAAAAAATCTAAAGGAAAAAAATTAAAAATAAATCATAAGTATTATATTGTTCATGAACTAGATGAAAATAGCTTTGATAATGTTACACATGCTTGCTTTTTTACAAATGAAGATGTAGCCAAAAAATACATTCCTATTGCTTTAAAGAAAAATGTTAAAGTAATTGATAATTCATCAGCATTTAGAAATGAAAACGATGTTCCTTTAATCGCTTATTATGCTAATGATTATTTACTAAATAAAGAAAACACATTAATTTCTAATCCAAATTGCTGTGTTATTCAAAGTATTGTACCAATATATGCTTTAAGAAAATATAATATTAAAAAAATAATAGTTAATACATATCAATCAGTATCAGGCTCTGGGAAAAAAGGAATTGATGATTTGATTCGTTGTCGTAAAGGACTAATGCCTATTTTCTATCAAAGTGATATTTCCTTTACATGTATACCATTAATTGGAAAAGAAAATATAAACCACATATCTACTGAAGAAGAAAAAATAATGAATGAGTATAAAAAGATATTAAATAACAGCAATATCGAAATCTATGCAACATGTGTAAGAGTACCTGTTATGTTCTCTCATGGTGTTTCTTGTCAAATTGAATTTTCTAATGATTTTGATATTAACGATATAATAAAAGACTTAGAAAATATTCCTAATGTTGTTTATTGCGATAGCATTGTACCAACATCTATTCTTTCATGCAAAAATGATAAAATTTATATTGGAAGATTAAGAAAGCAAAATAATAATTTATTATTTTACTGTGTAGCTGATAATGTTAGAGTAGGAGCAGCCAACAATTCATATTTACTTTTAACAAAATTAATAGAATTGGAGGAAGAAAATGAACGAAAATCAAAAGAAAATTAAATCATTTTTTACAAACAGTAAAAATCATATAAAAAGCTTATATTATAAATCATCATCTTTTGTTACATATTTATTTTCTCAAACGGTATTTTATATTATAAATGATAAAAACGATAAAAAGAAAATGATTATATCATCATTTGATAGAGAAAACCTAGTTTTATTCATTAAAATTTGTAATAGTAAAAAATTAATGGAGCTATTAAAGGATAAATGCTATGTAATTGAAGAAGGAATTAATAAAAAATATTTAGTAGAAAGCTATGATTTTACTAAAACATATGATTATTTATTAAAAAGCAATGATAAATATAAAGTCATAAAATGCTATAAAATTAAGCTTAGTGATGAAATAATTGATGTATAAACTCTTTTAAAAAGAGTTTATTTTTTATATAATAATATATTGGTAGGAGAAAAATATGGACAAGTATAATTTATTATGGAAATACTTAATTGAATACTTTAAGGAAAATAATAATAGCCTTACTTTATCATTTGCTGATATTAATAAAATTGCTAGCATACCTCTTGATCATTCTTTTTTAAAATATAAAAAGGAATTAGAGCAATATAATATAAAGGTTGATAAAATATCTTTAAAGAACAAGTATGTAATTTTCAAGAAAGAAGTTGATAAATAATGAAAATCATTGCAACAAAAGAAAAATCCCCTATAATTTTTTATATAATTAGCTTTATTTTAGGATTAATTATTATTGCTCTTGGAGCAAATAGTAAATTTGCCTTTTCTTTTATAGGAATAATCTTATCAGCAATGTCTATTTATTTTATAGTAGTTTATTTAAATACTCCTAAAGAAATCATTAAGTTAAATGAAAATAATGAATTAATATTACCTAAAAATATTAAATTAAGTTGTAGTGATTTAATTGATATTTCTTATAGAAAAGCTACAGCAAAAGGCTATTCATATTCTTATGGTAAAATAATAATAAGCTCTAAAAAAGGAACATATACATATAATTTTGTTAAAGACTGTGAGGGTGTTTGTAAGGAATTAACAAGATTAATGTATGAAAATAAAGAAAAATCCATCTCGTAATGAAATGGATTTATTTTTTAAATATTACGTTTTTAATCAAATCATCAAAATAATGAACATCAGCATCTTCAATTTTTCCTTCATCACAAAGTGTTGTTAATGAAGGATCTAAAGGTAGCTTGATTACATTTTTAATATTATTTTCACTAGCAAGCTCATTAATTTTTGATTTTCCAAATAGTTCTATTTTATTATTACAATCAGGACAAACAATATAAGAATAATTTTCAACAATTCCAAGAATTGGTATATTCATCATATTAGCCATTTTTATAGCCTTTGTAACAATTAATGATACTAAGTCCTGAGGAGATGTAACTATAATTATTCCATCAAGTGGTACTGATTGAAAAATTGTTAATGGTACATCACCAGTTCCAGGTGGCATATCAATAAATAAAACATCTTGATTATCATAAACAACATCACTATAAAATTGCTTTAAAATATTGCTTACCATTGATCCTCGCCAAATAACAGGATCTGTTTCATTTTCAAGTAGCATGGTTGATGAAATAATATCAATATCAAGCTTACTTGTTTTAGCTGGAACAATATATTTTCCTGTAATATCACCATATGCCTTTTGCTTTACGCCAAATACTTTAGGAATTGAAGGCCCTAAGATATCACCATCTAAAATAGCACTCTTATAATTTAATTTAGCACTACTTACTGCTAATAAAGAAGTAACTAATGATTTTCCAACTCCACCTTTACCACTAACTATCCCAATCACTTTTTTTATGTTTGATAATTCATTAGTATGAATAATGAAATCTTCCTTTCCACACTTTGAATTACATGAGCTACAATTATGATCACAATTAGCCATTTGCTTCACCTCGCCTATTTATTATATAACTATTTAAATTAAAAAGATATGGTCATTTTCATTATAATAAGCTAAAATAATAAGGAACACTTGGAGGTAGCTATGAGTTTTATACAAGAAAACAAAATAATTCTTAATTTCAATTTAAAGCATGAGTATCATTTCATCCATTTTAGTGATGTCCATGCAATAAGTTATGAAAAAAATGATAGTGAAGAAGAAAAAAATAAAGCAATTGAAAATGAAAAGGCTTGGGATTATGTAAAAAAAGACTTTGCGAAGCATTTTAATGAATATTTTGGAAAAGAGCATGAAATATCATCTAAAGAATGCTTATGCAAATTAATTGACTATACTAATAAGGAAAATCCTAATTTATTAGTATTAACTGGAGATATTATTGATTATAATTCTAATAGTAATTTTAAATTTTTAAAGGAAGAATTAAACACCTTAAAATGTCCTTATTTATTTACAAATGGAAATCATGAAGCACAAGAAGATTTTTATGATGAAATAACTAATAATAGTAGTGATTTTAATGTTTATGAATTTGAGGATTTGTTAGTTATTGGTATTGATGATTCTTTAAAAAGTGTAAGTGAAAATCAATTAAATAAGCTAAAAAATGAAGTTAAAAAGAATAAGAGTATTATTCTTTGTATGCATATTCCTCTTTTAACTAAATACAATGAAAAAGAAATGGAAAAGTATGATTCATACTTTATCATAAATTATAAAAATTGCGATGAAAGTAGTAAAGCATTTATAGATTATGTTACAAATGAATCATTAATAAAAGCTATTCTTTGTGGACATACTCATGGTGCTAGTACAACATATATTAATAAAAATAAGCCTCAACTTTGTGCCTCTAGCGGTTTGATTGGCTTTGTTAACAATATAATAATAAAATAAAGCTCTTTCGAGCTTTTTTACTTTAATCGTTATCACCAATTCTTTCAAGAACTGATTTTTTCTTTTCATCCTTAGCCATTTCTTTACGTTTAGAAAGGCTAATTTTTTCTTTAATAAAAATAAATACTACAAGAGCAATTATCATCATAATAGCTGCATAAATAAATAAGATCTTTTTACCAATTCCTAAATAGTCCATAAAGAAGCCAACAAGAATTGGAGTAATTGATTGTGCTAGCATTGAAGACATATAATAATAGCTTGTAAACTTACCAATATTATCCTTATTTGAAAATTCAACAACCATAGGGAATGAATTAATATTAACTAATGCCCAACCAACTCCCATAATAGCAGCAATTACAATAAATAATAGTTTATAGCCAGTAGCAACATCATTAGTATTTGAAAAATCATTAATAACTATTGATAAAATAGCAGTAGTTACTAAAGCTACTATTAACAATACTAAACCTATTACAATAGTAAGCTTTCGACCAATTTTATTAGATAATGTTGAGAATAATACAAATGATAATATTGAAACAACAGATAATACCATAGCCATTGTTGAATAAATTGTTGAGTCCTTTACAATATCTTTAAAGAATAAGCTACCAAATGTTTCAAAGGAATTAAAAGCCATAAACCAGAAGAAAATAGCAATTAAAATTAAAATAAAGTTCCTAAAATCAGATTTTGATAATTTATTATCCTCTTTAATAGTCTCTTCAGTATCAGCTAATGTTTCACCATATGCAACATCATCTTTTGTTTCTTCAACTAGCTTATTTTCATTAACTTTATATATTAAGAAAATAAGTACTAAAACAAAAACAATTGTTGTGATAATAAACGGCCAAATAATTTTACTTTGTATTTCAGCAAGTGATGAGCTATCGTTTAGCTTTAAAAATGGTAGCATTCCTATTATTGTTGCAAATACTCCACCTAAATAGCCAACTAGATTAATAATACCATTAGCAGTACTTCTTAAAGGCTTTGGTGTAACATCTGGCATAAAAGCAACAGCTGGTGAACGATATGCTTGCATAATAATTAAGAATAATAGCATAAATATAATTACACCTACAAAAATGTTAAAATAACACATTAAGGCAATAAATGGGAAAACAATCGCTGTTAGTAGCATTCCTATTACAATATAAGGCATTCGTTTGCCCCATTTTGTTTTAGTTTTATCAGACATCTTTCCAACTAAAGGCATAACAACTATAGCTGCTACATTATCAAGAGCCATAATAATACCAACAATATAATGATAGTTTGTTAAGCCCCTATCCTTTAGCATTGCCTCTAATATAATAGGGCAATAGGTATTATAAACCTGCCAAAGCATTAAAATTCCAAAAAAAGCAAAGCCAATTTTAAAGGTATTCTTAAAATTTAATTTTAATTTTCTTTCTTCCATGAAAAATCCTCCTCAAAAAAAGTTGTATCTATTAAGATTATACTTATTTTAGCTTCATTAGTAAATAAAAGTTTACTTAGTTTTTAGTTGAATCTAGAAAATAAGCATAAGTTACATCATTTAATGATAAGTCATAATCATGATATTTAATCATATCTAAATATGCTTTTGTAATATCATATACCTCTTGAGGATTTTCAATTGAAAAATCAAGCCTTAATGAATTAATACCCATATCATAAATTTCATCTAAATAGGAAATTAAATGGGTTGCCTTTGAATTATAAATTGTAACATTACAATTATTATCAGTAGTAATTGGAAAAATATAATTCATTCTATCAAGAAGTGCTAAATTTTTATTTTTACAAGCACCACAGTGTGTTTTACTAAATCCATATTCATTGCTTATAAAGCAATATTTTGTAATCATTGTTTGATAATGACCATAAACGACCATTTCAAGAGGAGGAATAAAGCCATAATCTTCTTTAAAGTCATTAACAAGCTCTTTAATTTGTAAATGATTCATTTCACAAGAAATAGTAATTGTTTCAACATTTAGCTTTAATAAGCTAGCAATTGTTAGCTTATTAGTAACATTCATATACATATCAGTAATTAATCTAGCATTATCATGCTTTAATAAATCACCATAGTTATTACATACATAGACAGGAGAATCTATTTCTATTTTACTTCTATCATTATTAATACGAGGTAATACTAAAATTAAATTTAAATGAGGATATTTATTTTTAGCTATTGAATATGTTAGCATATCATCATAATAAATTGCACTAATTCCTTCGAGATTTGCTATAGCATCAAGCTGAAATAAGGTATGAACCTTAACCTTTAATTGTTGGCTTTGATTTTTAACTTTAGGCAAATAATCAATTTCAGTATTAATATCATCAAGTGATCTATTATAAGTCTTTTCTCTTGCTTCATCTAATTTACTTATAGCCTCACGTCTTAAATCATTAATAAATTTAACTGGAATAATTCCTTGATTATCATTTACTATAACCATATCTTTTATTTCATAGGCTGTAGAGAAAACCTTACTTAATTGCTCTTTTATTTTTTCATCACTAGTTGGTGAATTAATAGCTTTTTCTACAACATAATCAGATTTAACTAATATTGAATGAGAATTATTATCCTTTATAATTAAAGCCATAGGTTCATTAACATTAGAAATAAATTTCATTCTTATAGGAACTTTCTTTTTATTTTTCAAATAAGTATTATTTATTTCTTCCATTAAGGCATTATCAACTATCTTATAAACAATAGAATCCTTACTTACCTTAGAATTAATAGATATTTCAATAATTTCATCCTTATAGCCGCATGGAACTAATTTACCCTTTACATAAATTTTTGATAAAAACATTTTTATGTCATCGGCTCTTTCTTGTAAAATAGCTATTTTATCCTTTTGATGAATTGTATTTGAAAGCTTTATTTGTACTAAATCATCCTTAACCCCAATAACCTTTCCAATTTTTTCACCAATATGTGAAGGCCTATATGTTTGAGCAATATTACCATTTAATTCTTTAAACATAAAGCCTTTACTAAAGCCTCTTGAAAAGACCATTTTAATTTTATCTTCAGCTATATAATCAACCTCGTTGATTTTTTTAGCATAATAATTATCAATAGCATCTCTATATGTTTTTGTTACTAAAGCTACATATTCAACGCTTTTCATTCTACCTTCTATTTTAAGAGAAGCAACATTAGCTTCAATTAATTCATCTATATGCTCAAGTGTATTTAAATCCTTTAATGAAAGTAAAAATTTCTTATTAGAAACTGCTTTATTATTATCAAGTAAGGCATATTGCATTCTACATGGTTGTGCACATTTTCCTCTATTTCCTGAACGTTTTCCAATTAAAGATGATTGTAAGCAATTACCAGAATAGCAAACACATAAAGCACCGTGTGCAAAGACCTCAAGTGGCATAGAAGAGTTTTGCTTTATATATTTAATTGTTGATAATTCAGTTTCACGAGCTAAAATAACACGAGAAACATTTAATGATTCAAGTAGTTTAATTTGCCATAGGCTATGAGTATTTAGCTGTGTTGAAACATGAATTGCCAATGAAGGATAACGATTTTTTAAAGCATTGATTAAACCAAAATCAGCAACTATTAAAGCATCAACATCATTTAAATATAAAAAATCAGTAAAATTAAAAACATCATTAATTTCATCATCATAAACTAATGTGTTTATACTAACATATACCTTAGCTCCTCTAATATGAGCATATTTTATTCCTTCTACTATTTCCTCATTTGTAAAATTATCAGCATATGCCCTTGCTGAAAAATTTTCTCCACCTAAATAAATTGCGTCAGCACCATTATCTACTGCTACCTTTAAAATATTTAAGTTACCAGCAGGTGCTAAAAGTTCTATTTTTTCCATATTCATCACCAGGTGTTATTTTATCATATTAAGCCTTAACTTAAAATATAAATATTTTATATGCTGTATTTTTCTTTCATATTAATTGCTATTAAATGCTTTTTAAGCTATAATTTATATTACTGGAGGCGATAATATGCACGGACTATATAATCAACAAAATCTTCCATATCTTGCAGTAAAAAAATGCCCTAAGTGTAATTCGTTATTACCTTTAGATGCTAAATCATGTAATAACTGTCAATATAGCTTTATTAAAAATGAAATGCAAAAGGAAGAAACTAAAAAAGAAGAAGTAAAACAAAATACTGAAGTTTTAACAAAAAAAGAAGAAAATTTAACAATCAAATCAATTTATTGTGATAATTGTGGAAATAAGGTGCTTATTTCACAAAAGTTTTGCCCTAGCTGTGGTGCTAAAATAAACAAAATAATTTGTCCTAATTGTGGGCAAATTCAAGACGCTTATCTTAAAGAATGTACACGTTGCAATAAGCCTTTAAATACTAACGAATTGGCAAGTGAAGAAACTAGTAAAGTAGACTTAATAAAAGAAAATAGAAATTTAACAAGTGAAGCAAACTCTTTAGGCTTAAATAATGAAATTAAAGAAAAAGATATAATAAATGATACTAATTTAAATGAAGAAAATAAGCAAAGCTTAATTAATGATGATAATAAAGAAATTATTGAAAATGAAATTCCTAGTGATTTAAAGGAAATTGTTTTAATGCCAAGAAAAAGAATTTTTATTTTATTACAAATTATTTTGGTGGCTATTATTACATTAGTTTGCTTATTTGTTCCTATTGTAACTAAGGATACTGTTTATAACACTATCTTTAACCTAATAAATAAAACTGCTACTGATTCAATTATAACAGGTAAGGAATGCATAAAATTATGGATTTCATCACCAAATGATTTTTCAATCATATCTAAGTTTTTAGTTAATGAAAATGGTAATTATTTGATTTCATCATTACCATTTGCTTCTTCAATTATAAATAGCTTAGGAAATATAGAAGCCCAAGTATCATTTTATGCTATAAGTTCTTTTTATCTATTAACGCTTCTAGCCTCTTTGATTACTCTTTTAAGCTCAATAATTGGATTTTTTAATAGCAAGCCATTTCATGGTAAATCAATTTGCTTTTTAATGATATCTTTGTTAATTGGAGCTATTATTATACAACCAAATTGCATAATTGGTACATTTAAAAATTATGATTGTTGGATTTTATATGGCTTTGCTTTAACATTTCTATTTTGGTTTATAATAAAGCTTGTATTTTTAAAAGAAAATAAAATATATAGAAAAAAGAAAAAAGAAATTAGTAAATTACATAGATAACATAATGGAGTAAATTTATATGTTTTGTGATAGATTAAAAGAGCTACGCATAAATGCCAATTTAACTCAAGATGAACTTGCTTCAAAGCTTTCTGTTTCTAGGTCAGCAGTTGCTAAATGGGAGCAAGGAAGAGGCATTCCAAATAAAGAATCATTGCAGGATATTTGTAATCTTTTTAATATTACTGAAAACGACTTATTTACTTATAATGATCTTGAAAAAAATATCAAAGAAAATCATAAAATAAATAGGCTTAAAACTATTTTAATAATTATTGTTTCTTCTATTGCAATAATGCTTTTATCATCATGTATTTATTTACGTATTTATAATAAAAAAATGCAAAATGTTATCATAGAAAATGGCTATTTTAATGAAAAATATTTAAAAAATATCGGCTTAGTAGATATGCCTAGAATTAATAAAAAAATTAACGCAAAGGAATATGATGTTTATTATAATAATGATGATGAGGATTATATAACAACTATTGATAATATAGACTCCTTTGAGCAATATGCTACTAGAATATTTAACTATTTAAAGAATAATCCTTATATTTCAAATATCTATTACCCATGTAAGTATCCTGAAGCTAATTACTACAATAAAGATACTGGTATTAAAACTAAATGTGATAATAAATATTTAATAAGCTATGATGAAAAGGAATCTTACAAGGAAATTAATGGCGATATTATGGAAAGCTATGTATTTTATTTCTTTAAGCCATTAAACGTCAATAGAAATTTATATACATCATTAGATCCATATGTTTTAAGCATTAGCTATATAAGTAACGAGCATACAGGCCCTTTAGTTTATTTTAATACAAAAAAGGGCGAAAAAAAGGAAGCGTATGGGAATTTCATCTTAAGTATTTATAAGGATACAAGCTTACATAATAAATTTAGTGAAACGTATAATGATGAAACAACTATTCATTATGACAACGATAATTACTATATGGCTTCTGATTCATATGAATTAAATAAGGATACTATTGACGAAGTTGCTCTTTTTAATCAATTTTCTTTAAAAACAGATGAAAATAGTCTTACTATCAGCTACAAGGATGAATACTATTTTATAAAATATTATATTTTAGCTAGAATAACTTTTTCTTATATAGATGAAAATAATACAACAATAAAAGCAAAGCGTGTTATTAATGTTTCAAATGAAAAAGAGGTTGAAATACCATTTTCTGAGTATAAAAATGTCCACTTTATTGAACTTCAGGTAATTGATGGATATGCCTATTCTTTAATTAGAAAGGAAAATGCAAAAGAGCCATATATCGATAGTAAAATATACTTATAATAGGGTAGAGAGAAAATAATTAATATTTTCGTCCCTCCCATTGCACCGTACGTACGCAATATCATCAACTTAAGAGGATTACTATTAATCCTCTTGTTTTTTTATCAAAATGTATTATAATA
>CAKPZU010000059.1 GCA_934215405.1 uncultured Bacilli bacterium
GCTTAAAGGCGGTGGCAAAAACTCATTACTATTAATAAATAAAACATAATCATTGCATTGCTTTTTTAAAACAAACTTCCTTAATAATTTCTTTAAAAATTCAAACATAGTTTAGCTCCTTACATAATTAAACGATTTAATAATATTTTACAATCATTAAAGCTTGCTTTATTATTTGTAAATACAACATAAACATCAATTTTTTTAGACTTTGACGTTAAAACTCCTTTATATGCTAAATATGTTAAGCTAACATCATTAATTCCTTTTATTTTAATTACCTCTCCATTATTAGAAATTGGCTTTTCATTAATAAATATTACTGGTAAATCATTGTATAGTAATGAATTTCCACTATCTAAAAAGCCAATTCCCTTTATTCTTTTATTATCAACGTAAACTGTGCATCTTACTTTAAATTTTGCATTTTTCAAAGCATAATAAAATAAAGTAATAATTAAATGTAAGATACAAATATATAATGGAATTATAAATATAAACCAAGTTATAAATGGAATATTTATTAATAAAATACCATTATAGAAAAAGCAACCACCAATCATTAATAAAAAAGAATTATTTAAGTAAAAAATAAAGATTGTTAATAATGTAGTTAATAATAACTTATAATCAAAAATACAAAGTATTAATGAATAAATTATAAAACCAAATATTAAGCAATATGGAATTAAAAAAATTGAAGCAATTGAAAGAATTACAAACAAAAAAGCTGTTGTAATAATAAAAAACGCACTATACCTCTTTTTATTTATAATAGTAATAGAATAATAAAATGAAATAATAAAATTAATTATTAATACTATAATAGATAAATCAATATACGCATCCATATAATCACTCCACTATTATTATAAAATAGTGTATGAAAATAATTTGTCGAATTATGTATAGATTATAAAATTATATTTAAAAAGCCACTTATAGCAAGTGACTTAAAATTTAATATTTATTTTTTCTTAAAAAAGTCTGGAACAAATTCTGAGGTTTCACTTTCAACATCAATCTTAGGGTTATTAATTTCATCTAATGATTTAGTAGAATCAACACTTTTTCTTTCAAAATTTGGATTGAAGGTTTCAGTAGTTTTAGAATAATCATCCTCATTAGTAAATTCTGTAGCAATAACTGTTACTTGAATTTCATCTTCAAGTGAATCATTAACTGATGCACCAAAGATAATATTAATATCATTTCCAGTAGCGTTTCTTATATAATCAACAACATCGTTAAAATCATAAAGCGTTGAATTTTTACCACCAACAATTGAAACAATTGCACTATTTGCACCTGAAATTGAATGTTCAAGTAAAGGAGATGTTATAGCTTTAGCAGCTGCTTCTTGAGCTCTATGACTACCTGAACCAACACCAAAGCCTATCATTGCTGGGCCTTTTTTAGACATAATAGTTTTAACATCAGCAAAATCAAGATTAATTAAAGCAGGTAAGGCAATTAAATCTGTAATTGCTTGAACTGATTTTTTCAAAACATTATCAGCTTCCTTAAATGATTGCTTTAAAGGTAAATTCCCAATTAATTGTAATATTCTATCATTTGATATAACAATTGTTGTATCGGCATATTTCTTAAGATTTTCTAAGCCTTTTATAGCATTTTGCATACGAGTTTTACCCTCAAATGTAAATGGCTTAGTTACAATTCCTACTACTAATGCATTTTCCTCTTTAGCAATTTTAGCAACAATTGGAGCAGCACCCGTACCAGTTCCTCCACCCATACCAGCTGCAATAAAGACCATATCAGCGCCTTTAATTATTTCTCTAATTTCATTTTCAGAAGCAATAGCTGCTGCTTCACCAATTTCCGGATTAGCACCAGCTCCTAGACCTTTAGTTAGCCCTTTTCCTAATACTAGCTTATTTTCAACCTTTGAACAACCAAGGATTTGCGCATCAGTATTTAATACATAAAATTCACAGCCAATTATATTTTCAGAATACATACAATTAACAGCATTATTACCAGCACCACCAACACCTAATATTTTTATATTACATACTGTATCAAAAGCATTAAAATTATCCATAATCTACTTCCTCCTTATTCTTCAAAAATGTCATGAAATTTTTTTGTATTTGAAGATTCTTGACTAATATTTGTAACATTTGTTGTCGTATTATCATTTCCAATTACTAAATGCTCATCCTCTTCAAGCCTTGCGTTAACATAATTTGAATTATTATCAATAAATTGTACAATTGCCCCATAATCATTTAGATATTCTTGTCCATCAAAGCCTATAGCATAGACATTTTTAGCTTTAACCCTTAATGATGTTTTTCCTTCAAAATACTTATCAAAGCCAATGTAATCATTTAAAAGACCAGTTAATAAAATATAGTGCTCAGTAAATAAACATTCATTAGCTAAGCTATTGACATTATCAATAATTAAATTAATATTTTTGTCTAAATAATTTAAAATTATTTCGCTTATTTGTCTTTCTGATAAATTATTTTTTGTAAAAGGAATTGAGGTTGTTTTAGAAATATCACATACAAAGTAAGACTCAAATAATTCTAAAGCCTCATCTAAAGAAACATTTAGTGATGTAGCTAATTCTTCAACAAGATTTTTAATTCCAAAATCAATTTTTATTGATTTTCTTAAGGCATTTTTCTTATAAGCACTTATTGTAGTTACCTCTTGTAATATATTAACATGAATACATTCACCCTCTAAGTCAAATGTTTGACATGTAACATATGGAGCGCAAGAGCAATTTAATACTTGGCCAATCACATTAATTTGACATTCCTTTAAGCATTCCTTAACAGGATAAATATCCTCTTTTAAAATTGTATGTAAGTTGTATTTAATCGCTAAAGTACTTGATTGATAATTAACTGGAGCACTTCTTAATGCACGACCATTATCAAGCATATAGCTTAGCGGAAATTCATCAATTAAAACTCTATTATCACCAACTGAAGTTTTTTTAATTTGAGCCCTAATTGCATCAATTTGGCTTTCACCAATTATTTGTCTTTCAGTTAATATTTTACTTTTAGCAGTTGCTTGATATATTTCATGAGAATTATTAGGTAAAACTAAAATAACTTCATCAAATTCAATTTTGTATTTGAAAGATATTTTGTTTTTAATATCCATAATAGTTTGCTTAAATTCATCTTTATTTGTAATTTTATTATCATTATAGCCTAATGTTTTAAAAATAGCAGTAGCTACTACATCTAATTTATTATGGTGATAGCTTACTATTAAACAAGTTGTAAATAAATTTCCAAATTCAATTGCTCCAAAATAATTCTTTTCCATATTCAATAACCTCTTATTTATTATAGCAACTAAGGCGTAATAATTCTAGATATAATTTATTAAATTATAAGCATTGTAACTTTGAAATGTTAATTATACTAAATAAAATTTTTTCTTAAGGGTTATTATAGAGAAGGAAAACTACTTTGGCAACTTTTTAATAAAATTGGTAGTATATGCAAATTTGCTTATTATTGTGTCACGTATTTCTAATTTTAAGTGTTTTCGAAAAATATTTAATTATTATTTGTTTACATAATGAAGAAGGAATAAGTGCTTTTAGGATTAATAGTAACATTTACTACTATTTAAAAAACTTGACAGTGTTAATTCTAGAAATTTATAATAAGGATAAAAATAGAAGGTGACATATATGCTATTTTTTATTCAAACAACAAGATTTTATCCAAAAGATTTTGAAAAATTAGGCTTTTTAAAGAAAGATGATGGTTTTTATATATACACAAAAGATAATTCATTATGGAAAGAAAAGCCATTATTAGATTTGGGCTATGGAAAAGAAAATGGCCTTGTAAGAATATTTGATTTAAGTTTTAATGATTTAGTTAAATTAGTATTAATCAATTATAGTGGCATAATATGTGAAGAAACATATAATTTTTGGGGAGCTTTATCTGTTTTAACTGATGATTATAGTTTAGAATTTTTAAATTATCTAACAAAAAGATATGACAAAGACGAATTAAAATCAAAGCATAAATTTATTTATGATTATTTAAATGCAGAATTTAATTTAAATGATAATTTTTTAAAGAAAATAAGTAATAAGCAAACTATTGAATGCTGCAATAAATGGAAAGAATTCATCAGCAAAGTATAAATTTAGCATAATTAAACAATAATTATTTCAGCTTCTAAATAAATATTAAAGGTTTTAAAAACCTTTTTTTGTATTTTATGCATAAGCTTAATAACATCTTTTCCAGTAGCATTTTTACTATTAATTAAAATATTAGCATGCTTTTTACTTACCATTACACCATTAACCTTATATTTATTTGCTTTGGCTTTTATAATTAATTCATAAGCCTTATAATTAGAAGGATTTTTAAAAAATGAACCACATGTTTTTACTAGTTCTTGATGCTTTTTTCTATAAATAATTGAATTTTTAATGTTATTTAATATTTCATTTTTATTTATTTCCTTTAATGAAAATAAAGCATATAAAATAATATATTTTTTATTTTTAAAGATTGAAGAGCGATATTTAAAATCAATATCTTCATTATTAAGTATTAATATTTCATTATTTTCATTTAAGCAAATAACTTTTTTAACAAAATCTTTTATTTCTAAATTCTTAATTCCAGCATTGTTAGTAATTATTCCTCCAACACTTCCAGGTATAGGAAATAAGCTTTCAAAGCTTCCTAAATTATTATCTTTAAGCTTTATAATTAAATCCTTTAATAAATATCCAGATGATACTAATGCCTCATTTTTATTTATATAAATTTCTTTAAATGATTCATTAATTAAAATGATTGGTTTTTTTACATATTTATCCTTAAAAACTATTTTACTGCCATTTCCTAAAACAATAAAATCAATATTAAAATAATTAAATAAATAATTCAAAATATATATTTCATAAGCATTTTCAACTTCAAACATTATTTTAGCAAATGAATTTAAATTTAAGGTATTAAATCTCTTTAAATTAACTTTTTTATAAATTATCATTTTATTATCTCATCTTCAATTATTTTAAAATTATTACCAAAACTATTTTTGCTTAAATTACTTTTAATAGTTTCATATAAATCCTTATTTAAAGCTAGCTTTGTTAATTGATTATTTAATTTAGTAAGTGTAAGATCCTTTTCTTCAATTAAAATAATACAATGTCTATTTAATAAATATTTAGCATTTTTTAATTGATGATTATTTGTAACATACGGGCTTGGAATAATAATACTAGGCTTATTATAAGCAACAATTTCTGAAAGTGTTGCCGCTCCTGCCCGTGATATAACTATATCAACGCTATTAATAAGCTCCTTTAAATTATTATAATATTGATACACCATGACATTATTTCTTTTAATAGTTTTTTTAATTTTTACATTATTTCCAATTACATAGATAAAATTAAAATCATCATTATTAGCTAATAATTTTTCAATTATTTTTGATACACTACTTGAGCCTAAAGAACCTAATGTTATTAAAATTGTGATTTTTTTATTATTAAAAAGTTTTACTTTCTTATTAGTTAAAACAAATGCATTAGGATTACCAACATTAATTTCTTTTTTAAGGTTTAATTTGAAATTTGTAAAAATCTTATTTACTAGTAAATAATTAATTTTATTAGCCTTACCAATTATAGCATTTGATTCAAAAATAAATGAATCAATATGATTTTTTTTACTAATAAGATTAATATAAAAAGAATTTTTTCCTCCAAATGTTATTACCTTATTTATATTATTATTTTTAATAATTTTATTTATCAAATTAAGCTTTTTTAAGGTAGTGAAATTATCATCAATATATAGATATTTAACATTGTTCATATCATATATTTTTTTATCAATTTCCTTAAAAATCAATATTTTAACATTGTACTTATCCTTTAAGTAATTATATAAAGCAAGGCATGGATAAATATGTCCTCCACTTCCACTACCTGATAATAAAATATTTAGCATTATTATACTTCACCTTTCTTATTATTTAATAATAATCCCATACCTGCAAGAAGCATTGTTATACTACTTCCTCCATAGCTTAAAAAAGGAAGAGTTATACCTGTTATAGGAATTAATCCTACTACTACACATAAATTAATACATACTTGAATAGTAACTAATGAGCATACTCCAACATTTAAAAAGCATTTAAATTCATTTTCTTCATTTATTGCCTTATTAAACATTCCATAAATTAATAAACCATAAAGTAAAACTAATAAAACACTACCTATAAAGCCAAATTCTTCAGCAAAAATTGAAAAAATAAAATCAGTTTGGGGCTCTGGAAGATAAAAATGCTTTTGAAAGGAGTTATTAAACCCTTTACCAATTATTCCTCCTGGTGCTATAGCATAAAGGGATTGTATACTTTGAAATCCTGCTCCTAATGGATCACTATATGGATTAATAAAGGCTAAAATTCTATCACTTCGATAATCGCTATTAATGATTAAAAAGGTAAATCCTAAAATAGCAATTACTCCTAAAGCTACATAATTCTTAAATTTATTTTTTGATACCATGCACATCATAACACAAGATGATAGCATTACTATTCCTGTTCCAAAATCTGGTTGCAGCATTATTAAAGCAAAGCCTAAAATGCTAGGTATTAGTAAAATCACAATTGTTTTAAAAAAGCTATTGGTCTTATCATAATACTTGTCTAATTTACTAGCTAAATAAAATACGATTATTAGCTTAAATATTTCTGCTGGTTGGATTAAAAATGAGGCTATTTTAAACCAACTTCTTGAACCATTTATTTGTGAACCAACATGAGGAATTAATACTAGTATTAAAGAAATAAAGCCAATTATTAAAAATATTAAGGAATATTTTTTTAGTTTATTAATATTAATCATTTTAAAAAACACTAATAAGACAAGCCCTATTGAAATAAAAATAATTTGTCTTTTTAAATAGTAAAACTTATCATTATAGAAATAATTAGCCCAAATTGAGCTGGAAGAATAAACTGAATATACACCAATTATTAATAAAAGCGCTAAGGAAATATAAATTATTAAATCATATCTATTAATTTTTAGTTTTGGCAATTAAATCATTAAACTCCTTTCCTCTTTCTTCAAAAGACTTAAATTGATCATAGCTTGAAGCAGCAGGACTAAATAAAATTATCTTATCTTTAATATAAATATTACTTGCTATATTAAAGGCTTCCTTTAAGGTAATACAAGTAATAACATTACTTAATTCATTTAAAGCCTTTAATGCTATTTCACCATAGCATATTAAATATCTAACCTTATATTTATTGATTCTTTTTAAAGAAGTATTTTTATCCTTCCCCCCAATAATTAAGATTGTATTATTTAAGTTATTTATATGGCTTAAAGCAAATAATGTAGCATCAACACTTGTAGATTTTGAATCATTTATATATGTTATATTATTTTTTATTTTTATTTCCTCTCGATATTTTAAAGTTTTAAAGTCGTTAATATCCTTTAAGCAATCATTTTTTAAGCCTAGTATTTTACTAACTGTATAAAGGTAATTAATTTGAAGTTCATATTTCTTTAAACTAATAGGAATAATAGCCATATCAGCTTTTAATAAATCTATTACCATAGCATTAGTTTTTATATTACTTAGATTTTTATTATTCTTATCATATATAAAATACTGATTTGAGGTTTGATATCTATAAATATTTTTTTTATTTTCATAATATGAAGCTAGTGAAAATGAGCTATCTAAATGATTTGGCGACATGTTTAAAATAATGGCAATATAGGGCTTATAATATTTTAAGGTTGCTAGTTGAAATGAAGATTGTTCAATTATTAAATAATCTAATTTATCAAACTTTTTAAAGTATTTACTAATTGGAAGAAATGAGTTTCCACATTTAATTACCTTGTAATTTTGCTTCTTTAGTAAATGATAAATTAAAGAAACTAAAGTAGTTTTACCATTACTTCCTGTTATTACAATACTTTTTGTTTGAACATTAAATATATGTAATAAATCAATTTCACTAATAAATGTAAATTTTTCCTTTAGCTTTATAATAACTTTATTAGTTTCACTAATTCCAGGGCTTTTAATTACATAATCAATATCATTGAGGCATAATAAATCATCATTAATTAATAATTCATTTTTATTTTTTCTTTCATTTAAAAAGACAGCTTGCAAAAACTCACAGTTTTTAGCCTTTAAATATTTTTTTATATAATAAATGCTTTTTCCTTTGCCTAATAATAAAAGTTTCATAATATCACCCCTATAATACTAGCTATTATTGATAAAATTATTCCAAATATTGTAAACATTAAAACGACATTGCTTTCTTTCATTCCTTTTTTTATAAAATGGTAATGTAGTGGTGTCATTTTAAATATTCTTTTCCCTTTTGTTAGTTTAAAATAGCTAACCTGTATAATTACTGACAATGCTTCAACAATATAAATTAAGCCGGCTATTAAAATTAATAGCTCAGAATTTAAAATAAATGAAATAATTGCTAATAATGAGCCTAAAGAAATTGAACCAACATCACCCATAATTATTTTTGATGGATTAAAATTAAAGCATAAATAAGCAAGTAATGATCCAATTAAGGAAACAATAAAGGTAGTTATAATATAATTTGCATTAGTTAAGGCTATATATAAAAAAGGCGTTAAGGCTAAAATATATGTAATTGAAACAAGTCCATCTAAGCCATCAGTTAAATTAACCGCATTGCAGCAACCAACAAAGCAAACAATTATATAAATAATAGCAAATGATCCAATATATAAATAAGCATTTGATAGCTTAACAAATTCAATAAAATTAATTGATAATATTTTTAAAGCAATTATTGCCCCAATTAATTCAAATAAAACTCTTATATAGCCACTTAAGCCTTTATTGTCCTTGGCTATTGCTTTTATTAAATCATCAATAAAGCCAATTATTCCATAATATATGCTTACAAATAGCAATAAAAAGTAATTTTTTGTATTTAGATTATTAAGATTAAAAAGAGTGAAAACTAGTAGGGCTGATAATAAAAAATCAACTCCACCACAGCTAACAAAATTAGCATTAGCCTTAATTATACTTACCTCATCTGAATCCTTAGGCTTTATTTTAAATAAGCGTAAATGGATTTTACAAAAGATAAAGCAAATGATAAAGGATAAAGCTAATATTAACAATAATTTCAAATAGTCATTCATTATATATCACATTAAAATATATGATTAAAACTATTTATTTATAATATCTAATACACATTTTTTATCATTAAAAGGTATTTTAAGATTATTTTCTTCAATATAGGTTTCATCACCCTTGCCTAGAATATAAATATCCTTAAATGGATATGTAGTAATAGCATATTTAATAGCTTCATATCTATCCTTTATGATTTTATAGCCCTTAATATCACATGTTATATCATTTATTATTTCATCAATATTTTCATATCTTGAATTATCTTTAGTTATTATTACATATTTACAATATTTACTAGCTATACTTCCTATGATTTTCCTTTTTCCTTTATCTCTATTTCCACCACAGCCAAAAACAACAACCTTATCGTAGTTATTGTCATCTAATATTTTTTCAAATGATTCAACATGATGAGCATAATCAATAATAATTTTTCGATTATTTTGTTTAATTATTTCTCCTCTGCCATTTTCTAAATTAATTGTTTTTAAATTAGTAATAATTGTTTTACTACTAAATTTCATTTTTCTTAAAATAGAGTATACTAAAGATAAATTAGCATAGTTAAATTCTAAGCATTCAATGCTTTTTCTTATTTTTTTATTATCTTTATAAAAGGTATATTTTCTTTTAAATTCTTTTTTTAAGGAATATGGAATAAACACGTTTTTTCTTTTAATTAAAGCATTTTCAATAAATGATTTTTTAATATTATGGTAATTAGTTATATTTAAGTGATAATCAAGATGGTCTCTTCCTAAATTAGTTAAACCAATATAATTAAATCTAAAGCAATTAATTCGTGCTTCATTTATACCAATTGAAGAAACCTCCATTACTATATATTTAGGGTTAATATCATTATTAATAAATATTTCATATAGCTTATTTATTTCCATTGTCGTATTTTTAGTTTCAATGCATTTATCCTTATACAATATTTTATGTGTTCCAATATAGCAAATATCATAATTCATTTTTTTTAAAAAATAATAAAGATATAAGGTAGTTGAACTCTTTCCACAGCTTCCCGTAATCCCTATACACCTTATTTTATTAAAAGGAAATTTTTCACTATAAATATATGAATTAAAATATCTTTTTAAAGGATCATTTTCTAAGTAAATAATAATACTTCCTTCCCTTCTTTTATTTTTTCGCCCTCTTGTGGTAATTGATAAATCACTTTATTTCCATTACCTATATAAACAAATTTAAAATGTGGTGATTTTATTTCCTTTTTTGTCTTACCTATATAGTTTAAAACTGGATATGACTTTACATCCATCCATGTATATTTAAATTCAAGCTCACTATCAACCTTAGCAATATTCATATATGAAGCAACATCACTAAAAACATTATTAACAATAGGGCCAACTATTGTACCTCCATATTGAATTAAAGAATGAGGCTTTTCCATACAAATATATAAAGCAATTTTTGGATTATTCATTGGGAGAGCTCCCATGAATGATAAAATATATTGCCCTTGTAAATAAACACCATTTTCAGCAATTTGTGCAGTTCCAGTTTTTCCACCAACTCTATATCCTTCCATATAGGCTTTTCTTCCTGATCCATGTGCTACAACACATTCAAGCGCCTAGCGCATCTTTTCACTTGTTTCTCTTGAAATCACATTATCATCAACAATAATTGTTGGAATTTCATAAATCAATTCATTTGTAAATGGCATCCTTATTGATTTTGTTATTTTTGGTTTATATAAGATACCGCCATTAATAACACTACAAAAAGCTCTAATCATTTGAATTTGAGTAACAGATATTCCCTGTCCAAAGGAAGTGGTAGCATTTTCAAGATTGTTATATTTTGAAAAATCAAAGAATATACCTGAAGCTTCACCGACTAAATCAACATTTGTTTTTTTACTAAAGCCAAATTTTTTTACATAATTATATAATGTTTCTCTTCCAAGCCTTCTACTTATTTCAACAAAACCAGGGTTTGAAGAGTTTTCTAAAACCTGTAAAAATGTTTGTCTTCCGTGTCCTCCTTTTTTCCAAGATTTAATTTTAAAGCCATCAACATATTCAACACCGTTATCATAATAATAATCCTTAAACATATCAATTTTCTTTTCCTCTAGTGCTGCAGCAAAGGAAAAAACCTTAAAGGTTGAACCTGGTTCATATGATTTCCAAACAGGTAGGTTTCTATTATAAATAGTAGAATCATAGCTTTTATAATTATTTAAATCAAAGGATGGATATGATGAGATTGCAAGTATTTCAC
>CAKPZU010000060.1 GCA_934215405.1 uncultured Bacilli bacterium
CCTCAATTGAACCGCCACCTCTTCCACAAATTAAGACATCTAAATTATAGGAATCTGCAAGCCTTATATTCTTACAAATATCATATTTGGCATCATTTCCTTGAACTAAACAAGGGAAAATGTAAACTGTTGCTACATTCCATCTGTTTTTAATGGTCCTTAGCATATCTTTAACAGCTGCACTTGGAATTGCAGTTATTAAGCCTATTTTAAATGGATATAAAGGAATTGCTTTTTTATGGCTCATATCAAATAAGCCTTCGCTTGCTAGCTTTCTTTTTAATTCCTCATATTGAATTAAAAGCATCCCCTTACTATCAAATATAATTTCAGTTGCATTAATTGAATAGGTGCCTCTAGCTTCATATACGCTAATATGTCCTTTAATTAGTATTAAATCGCCATCCTTTAACAAAACCTTTAATCGCGAGGCATATTGAGGAAACATTACAACATTTACTGCTGATTTTTCATCTTTTATAGCAAAATAAAATGTTCCTGATTGATGGCGTTTAAAATTAGATATTTCACCTTTTACATATACATCCTGCAAAAAATAATTGTTTTCAAGATAGGATTTAATATAAACATTTAATTCACTTACACTTATATAATCATCATTTTGCATTTTCGTTTCCAATTCTATCTAAGACCTTGTTAATATATTTGTATGATTTGTCATCACAATATTTATGTGATAAATCAAGAGCGACATCAATGCAGACCGCCTTTGGAACTCTATTATTTAAAATTTCACTTGTAGCTAGTAATAAAATTGCTTGGTCTGTTAAGCAAAGCCTATCAAATTTCCACTTATCTAGCTTAGGCTCAATTAATGCGATATATTCTTTTTTATTTTTAACAGTTTCAAAAACAATTGCTCTAAAAAAAACATCACATTCATCAAATTTTACTTCCATAACATCTTCAATAATTTCTTCTAAAGATTTCTTTACATTTTCTGATTTATACTTATCATAAAATAAGTATTCAAAAATACATTTCATTGCAAGCTCATGTATTATTGTTCTACTAAAATTTTCGTTTTCCATAGCTAATTTTCCTTATTTTGTTTTAATATTATTATCATATAATGACCAATATATATCATTATCATATAGGCTTACAATATCCTTCTTTACCTTTACCTTAAGGTTACTTGATAAAGTATCAAATATTTCAAGTTCAATATTTACTAAGCCATCATAATTAGCATCAATTTCATTTAGATTAATACATGAATCAAATGCACCATTACATAATAAATTTGTGTTTTTACTTAAAATAATTTTCTTAATTGTATGATTTCCTGAAAATGCACCACCAGCAACAGCGACAACATTTTCTGGTAAGGTAACTGTTTCCTTATTGCCATTATAGCCTATTAAAATATTATTAACCATTACAAATTCTTTTTTCTCAAGTGAAGAAAAATATTTTGTAGCATACAATGCTTTATTACCAATGTATTCAATATTATCACTAAATGTGATATCTGATAAATTTAAGCAGCTCATAAAGGCATTAGCCCCAATATAAGTTACATTTGAAATGTCTATACTTTCAATACGATGGCAACCGTAAAAGGCATTAGCATTGATTTTCGTAATAGTACTAGGAATAATAAATTTTTCAACACCACCAAAGCCTAAAAAGGCATTTGCTAATATTTCATTGCTATCATCAATAATTTCAACTTCCTTTAATGATGCTGGAATATCTAAGACATTTCCATCAAGAGCTGATAATAGGCTTTGCGTTGAAGAAACATATACTTTATTTAATTTGTTAGAAAAGGCAATAATACCTTGAGTGATAGTGTACTCCTTTTTCAAATTAAATGTAGTAATATTTTTTGAATCCATAAAGCAATACTCATCTAAATATATTTCATTATTAGGTAAAGTAATTTCATCCATTATATTAGATGCAAAAGCATATTTTCCAATTCTATTTAATTTAGAATTTTCACTATAGATAACCTTCCTTAATGAAGGAGTAATAGTCCATGAGGCTGGATTTACTAAGACATTATCGGCAAGTCCATTATAAGCAAAAGCATAATCATTAATTTCACTTACTGCACTTGGAATGACTATTTCCTTTAAATTACAATGATAAAAAGCATATTCATCAATTTTATTAATTGATAATGAAAGATTAATATTGCTTAAGCTATTGCAATTTGCAAATGAATACTTTTCAATAATAGTTAAATTTTTGCTATCAAGGACAACATTATCTAGCTTATAGCAATTAAAGAAGGCATATTCGCCAATTCTTTGAATATTTTTAGAAAAAGAAATACTCTCTAAGGAAACACAATTTTTAAAGGCAGAATTTTCAATATCAGTTAAAGATGATGAATTACCATCAACAATTATATTTTTTAATGAAGTGCAATTTTCAAAAGCTGATTCTTGTATAATTTCTACGCTTGCTGAAATATGAACAGTTTCAACGCTACAATCCTTAAATGCACTATTACCAATGATTTTAACCTCTTTTGGAATAATTACATTCTTACTATTACCAACATATTGAAGCATTATACCATTGTAATTAACTACTCCATCCTTAAAGCTATTTGCAAATGCTGTATTTTCAAAAGAATTTCTTGCAATATTATTTGCTTTAGTATCAATATCTAATAAGGAAGTAGCATTCTTAAAGGCATATTCTTTAATTGTATTAATACAATCAGGTAAAATAATTTCTTTTAATGATGAGCAATTTTCAAATACGCATTCTTCAATTTCCTTATTATTTGCATTTTCAAAGGCAAGGCTAGCAAATTTTACCTCCTTAAGTGAAGTACAGTTTTGGAAGCTTTTTGTTTTTAATTCTATTAAAGTTTTTGGCAAATATATTTTATTAATTTTTGATTCTGCAAAAGCACTTTCACCAATCGATTGCAATTTAGAATTTGTAGAAATAGTAAATGTGTTTAATGAGCTTGTTTTTAAAAATGCATTAGTTGAAATTTCAATAACACTATCTGGTAACGAAATATTATCAAGAGCAACACAAGAAGAGAATGCATTTTCACCTATTATTTCTACTTTATTACCAAAAATAACATTTTTTAAATTAGATGGATTCTTTTCCATACTCATATTTAAAAAATCCTTTGGAATAGAAGTAACGTTGTTAGGAATTGTAATACTGCTTAAGGAATAGCAGCCAAAGAATGCACCTTCTCCAAATTCATTTAATTGTGAGCCTTCAGAAAATGAAACATTTTTAAGTTGTTTAGACTCCTTAAAGGCTTCTTTACCAATACTTATTAAAGAATCAGGGAAGGAAATTTCTTTAAGATTAGAGCCATCAAAAGCATTATCACCAATATATTTTAGATTTTTTGGTAAGGTGATAGTTTCACATGCAGCCTCTTTAAAAGCACTATTTGTAATTGAAACAATATTATCATCAATAACAAGTGTTCGGCTATTAATATCCTTTGTTGCTCCCTTATATAAAACATTTCCTATAACTATTCTTTTTGATGCAAAGGCTTTTACATATGGTGTAGACTTAAAGGCATCCTTGCCAATAATTTCTAGTGAATTATCATTAGCTAGATTTATAGTTGCAAGCTTACTATTACCACTAAAAGCTCCCTCACCGATTAATGATAATGAACTTGGAAAATCAATTGAGGTAATAGAAGCATTATCTATAAATGCATTAGCTTTTATTTCATTTAAGGAAGAGCCTTCCTCAAAAATAACATCATTAACACTTATCTTAGCAAAAGCATTTTCATTTATAACCTTAATGCTATTTGGAATAATAATTGCTTTTTTATTTTCATCATATGCTGATTCTTTTCCAAAGTACTTTAGTAATTTACATGAATATAAAAAATTAGCAGGTATTTCACTAAATGCTGAGCTATCATCTATTAAAAGAGTTTTTAAGCTATTACAGCTTTGGAAAACACCGTCATTTAGCTTGGTAATAAATCCAGGAATTGTAAATGATGTAAATTTACATCCTGAGAACAATTTAGCAGGAAGCTCATTAATTAATTGATTATTATTAAAATCAAAGCTTGTTAAGCCAGCATTTTCAAAGATAGCTTCTCCTAGTGATGTAACAGTTTTTGGTAAAACAAAGCTAGTAAGTTTACTACAATTTTTAAAGGCCTCAGTTGATATTGTGGTTAATGATGAATTAGATGTAAAAATAACCTCATTTAAGGCTCCACAGCCCAAAAAAGCATTCTTTTCTATTTGTAAAACGCTATCTGGAATTGTAATTTTACTTAGTTGTGCACATCTAGTAAAAGCACCCTCGCCAATAGTTTTAAGATTTTCATTTAGAATAATTTCCTTCAATGTTGAATCAGAAAATGCAGAATTTTTAATTTCAACAATAGAAGATGGTAATGTAACACTTGAGAGCTTCTTATTGCCATTAAAAATATTTTCACCAATAACAGTTACAGGAATTCCATTAATTGCACTAGGAATTATTAAAGAAGAGGTAATTTGACTCCTATAGGCTTTGTTTACTGCACTTAAGGTTAAAGAACTATTATCATCATTTAAATAATAATCAAAAATTGAGCCAACCTTCTTTGAATTATCATATAAAAATGATTTATAATTCGATTTTGTTTTTTTATCTTCACTAATTGCTCTAACGCTAATTAAATATTTATTAGAGGTTGATGGATCAATAATATCAGTACTTACCTTATAAGAATCCTTTTTAATATCTTTTGCTATTATTTTTCCATTAACATTTATTTCATAAGTTTTAGCTCCAGCTACCATGCTCCATTTGATTTGTAATTCATCTGCGTCATATGAAACATCGCTTGGTGCTAATAATTTTTTATAATCGTTTTCTTCATGCCTAATATCACTACTTTCAGATGTGGAATCACTAATTTGTGAATATGGTAATTTTTTACCACATGATGCTAAAAATAATAATGTTACAAGTAATGAAATACATAATTTATTTAATGATGATTTTTTCATAAATAAGCCCTCCAATATTTGATTGCCTTTATTATTATATAATAAAACTTTGCTTTTATCTATAATTTAAAGAAAAAAACATAGAAATGACTATGTTTTACATGCTTTTCAGTAAATTTAAGACAATATCAGATACTTTGTCTATTGCTTTTATCTTGTAATCATAATAAACATCTACATGCTTATTTAAATATACATTATCTGAAATTGCTTTAATGACTATAAATTTTCTTTTTAGCTTAGTTGATACATGAGCAATAGCTGCTCCTTCCATATCACAAACTAATGCCTTCTTAAAATCCTTTTTGATTTCATCCATTCTATTAATTCCTGAAACAAATTGGTCTCCTGAGACAACAAGTCCCTTTTTTACATTACAAGGCAACAATGATAATAGCTTTCTTGAAGCATTAAAATATAATGTGTTATCATCCATTTCGCCTTTTTTTAAGTTAAAGGCTGTTAAATCAAAATCATGATAGGCTAATTTGGTTGAAGCAACAACATCTAGTAGGTTAAGGGAATTACTCAATCCACCACCAATACCAGCATTTATTACATATTGTGGCTTTATTTTCAAAATTAAGGCGGTTGTTAGCATGGCTGCATTTACCTTTCCAACCTCAGTTTTACTAATATATAAATCAACACTGTTGATTTTTGCTTTATAAACCGTAATACCTAAAACAATTATTACTTCATAATCTATTTTTTTTAAAAAGCCTTCAAGCTCGCTTGTCATTGCTACAATTAATAATACCCTCATTTTAATCCACCTTTATAAATTTTAAATTAGGCCACATTTTTTCAAGGCCGTATTTACTTCTTGCTTCATTAACAAATATATGAATAATATAATCATTTCCATCTAATAAAATCCATTCGCTTTGGCTATTTCCTTCAATATGCTTGCTAAATATGCAATGCTTGCTTAAAACATCATCAGCATACTTAGCTAAGGCATTTGCTTGGCGAGAGGAAGAGGCAGTACAAATAATATAATAATTTGTTAAAGGATTAACGCTACTAACATCAACATAAACGATATCCATCGCCTTATTATCAAATAGTACCTCAATAATATTTTTTAAGATAGCATCTTCCATTAGCTTTTCTCTCCTTTATAATATTCAAGCATTTTTATTAAATTAATATCAACCTTACTATTTGTTTCCTTTAAAAATGCTAGTTGGTCTTCCATTGTGGCAATAAAGCATTTATCAATATCAACAAAGGCAAGATTTCTAATTACATTTAGCTTATCTGCAAATGGTCTACTTAATTCAAGCTTATCGGCACAATAAATTATTTTATCAAGCTTTGACATATTTTTAGTTGGACGACAATGGCATTTAATTGCTTTTAAAATTTGCTTATCCTTAATTAAAAAATCACGTTTAGCAATAAATTCAGAAGCATAGGCATGATAACTGTATTTAGGATAATTTATCTTTCTTTTATAATTTTCCTTAACGATATTTTCTATTTGGTCAAAGGATAATCCCTTGGCAATATCATGTAAAATTCCAGCAACATATGCCTTATTTGTATCAACGTCACATGCTGCTGCAATTTGCTTTGCTAGGCGTGCTGTTGATAATGAATGTATAAATCTATCCTCTGGCAATCTTGGCATAACTCTTTCTTTTAAATATAATTGCTTTTTACAAATATAAGCCTTAATGTCATCATCAAGGTTTTGGAAAACACCAGAACGAATAGAGGTAGATGATACATCAATTTGGCTCCCATCTAATACCTTAACATTGTATTCCTTAGCTATTTTATAATCAAGCGGATGGCCAGGCCTTAAATAGCAAACAAATTTAAACATTTGCGTTAGCTCCTTTGCTTTATACCAATGAACTAAATTATTAAGCTGATCAGCCCCAATTAAAAAATAAAAATCTATATTTGGATATTTTTTTATTAATGCCTTAGCAGTATTAAATGTATATATTAATTCCTTTTTATCATCATTTAATTCGATTTTACAAATCTTAAATTGTGGCAAATTTTTTATTGCCATTTTTATCATTTTTATACGTATTTTTCCATCTAATAATAAAGATCCATCGTAATTATATTTACGAGGAATAAGCCAAACCTCATCTGCCTTTATAGCCTCATATGCTTTAAGTGAAGCATTAATATGGCCCTGATGAATGGGATTATATGATCCGCCAAACAATAAAACCTTCTTATTTAACCCCATAGGCATTAATTTCCTTATTCTTTTTATAAATAACAAAAACACGACCAACAGAAAAAATCAATGTTGCCTCAATTGTTGAGCATATTAACGAAGCAAGCTCCTTTATGTCAAGCCCTGTATATGTCTTTAAAACACTAATTTTTATTAGTTCGTGGGCTCTAATTGCTTCTTTTATAGCAATAATGCTATTTTCGCTTAAACCGTCCTTACCAATTATTACAATTGGCTTTAAATTATTTGCTAAAGCTCTCAATCTATATTTATCTTTTTTATCTATCATAATTAAATCATCGCATCTCTTATAAAAACATTTACTCCTTTAATTGTTTTTATAGTATACGTCCCCTTTCTTAATGTAAAAAAACCTAATCCTTCAATAACTAAATCTTTTTTATAATCACTATCAATTACAAATGTTTTACTCACTAAATCCTTAAAAGAATTGACATTTGCTGCCTTTAGTTTTAAATCCTTCATTATGTTATTAAAGGTTTTATTAGCATTTATGCTTTTACAGCGTGTAAGCGAAAGCATACTGCTTCCATAAAAAACCAATGATTGCTTATAGCCTCTTACATAATCAAGCATTAAAACATTACTTATAATAATAGTTTGATTATTATTTAGCTGATAAATAGTTTGCTTAATTTTATTATCGCCATTTATTTTTTTTACAAAGCCCAAATCGACATAATTTAATAAATTACCATTCGATTTAACACCTGGAGAATCAATTAAGTAAAAATCATCTGTAAGTGGTATTTTTATTAAATCAATTGTCGTGCCAGGATATTTTGAATTTACTAAAATATCATTTTTTTTATTAGCAACAGATTTTAAAATATTATTAACAAATGTTGTTTTACCAGCATTTTCAAGGCCTAATAAATATATGTTTTTATTAACTGATTTACTATCTAGCTCATCAAATATTTCCTCAATATTATCATTAATAATATAAACTTCATTTATATGTAGCTTTGATTTTTTTACTTGCTTTAAAATAAATTGCTTTGCCTTTGTAATATCAATAAAGTCCTTGTATAAATCATATCTATTGCAAACCATTACAACATTATTAAAGTCATTAATTTCTTGTAGTTCCTTAATTAATGGGCAATAGCATAAGGAAACATCACAAACTAAAACAATTAAATCATTTAAATTAGCACTTTCCTTTAACATGCTTATAGTATTTTTAATATAAGGTGATTTGTTGAATTTTCCATAATGCTTTAATTGATAGCATCTTTTACAATAAATAATTTCTCTATTTAAAGCATTTTTATCAACATAGCCTTCTTTATTTTCATCAGCTGTTTGAAGCTTTGCACCACAGCCTATACATAACAATTCTTCCATATTTATATTTCCTTTGCTAATTTTTTTTTGTTGATTATTTTCCTATAGTGTTTATCAAGTAAGCGTGGAAAGAAGGTTATCAATTGATCTCTTTTTGTTAAAGGACTTACAAGAATTGAACAAGCATTTAGTCTATTAGCCATTAAAACATCAGTCATTACTTGATCACCAATAAAAGCACTTTCATTCAAATTAATATTATTTTCTTTTATTATATTTGCTATTCTTTTTATTTTAGGCTTTTTTAATTCGTAGAAGTAATTAACCTTTAATGAAAAAGTAAATAGGCTTACGCGGTTTTGGTGATTATTAGAAATTATATATATATTAAAGCCTTTTTGTTTAAGGCTATTAAATAGCTTTTCAACATCTAATGATGGATAGCTTACATAAGGGCTGGCAAGTGTATTATCCAAATCAAAAAATAAATTCTTGATATTTAAGCCCTTTAAATATTCATAATTAATCTTAAAAACACTTTCACATTGATATGTGGGAATTAATTTTTTGTTCATTTTACTAATCACCTTTAAAAAGTATAGCATAATCTTAAAATAATTAAAATATTATTTTAATAAGTGATAAGCTAAAATTCATTAATCACTGTGAAAGGGTTATATAAATGTATTATTCATTTGCCAAGTTATTAAAAGAAGTTAGTTTTTTTGTAGGTTATGTTAAATCGTACAATTTTGATGATAAATTATCAAATGATGAAGAAAATAAATATATTATGATGCTAAAGAATGAAAATAAAGAGATAAAAGAATTAGCACGTGAGAAATTAATTACACATAATTTAAGATTAGTTGCCCATATTGTAAAAAAATATGATAATTGTAAGACACTAAATGATGATTTAATTAGCGTTGGAACAATTGGTTTAATTAAAGCTATTGATTCTTATGATGAAAATAAAGCTAAAAAGCTATCCTCTTATTTATCTAGATGTATAGAAAACGAAATACTAATGTACATTAGAAGTAACAAAAAAGTTATATCTACATTATCTATTTCGCAATCAATTGGTCAAGATGATGATGGGCAAGAAATTAAACTTGAGGATATTTTAGCCACCGAAGCCTTAGATTATAATTTAAAATTTGATGTTGATAATAAAATTACTTTACTAAAAAATTACTTAAATGTTTTAGATGACCTGGAATATAAAATTATTTCATTAAGATATGGCTTAAACAATAAAAAGGAATACACACAAAAAGAAATCGGGAAACTTTTAAACATTTCCCGATCATATGTTTCACGTATTGAAAAACGTGCTATTAATAAGCTTTTATACGAGTTTAAAAGAAATGAAAATTAAAGTTTAAACAAGTCATCAATTGAAAGGTTTTTATATTTTTCCTTTTTCTTTTCATCCTCTACAGCCTTACTTTCATCAAAGTCAGCTAAAGATGGCTCAGATTGGTTAACCTTATAAGCCTTTAAATCCTCATCAACATATATTGTGTTAGCATTATAAATATTATCTAGCTTTTCAAGCTTATCAAGCTGAATATATTTATTAATGATTTTATCAATTGGTTGATATGGAATAGTATCTGCTTGAATTAATCTTGCCTTGAAGTTTGAAATCACCTGGATAATATCTTCATTAGCATAGGTAATAATTCCAACAGCCTTATGTAAATCTGATTTAAAAGATTTAAATGCTAAAGTACCAACAGTGTTTCTGCTTGTAACATTTATATAACGAGGATAAATAGGCTTTAATCCTCCTTTATCTGTTGCAATCATGATGTTTCGTTTATCATTTTCATAAATGCCAACGCCACCAACTAATTTAGCAGTTAAAGCACGTGAGCCGCTTCTAACGCCACCAGCTTTTATTCCGACAACTGGAACTTGATTTTCATCATATCTTACAATTTGTCCGCTTTCGTATAAAACAGCAATATCTGTTTTACCATTACATAAAAAGGCAGCAACAAGTTGTTCATCATTAGCAATTTTCATACATGATAAAGACTTAGAATATCTACTAACAACAAATTCATTTAAAGCAACTCTTTTAATTGTTGCATTTGATGATGCAAGAGCGACATATAAATCATCTCTAAATTTTTTAACACAAATAACAGAAATGATTTTTTCTTTTCCATCATATGAGCAAATATTATTTATATGGCTTCCTTCATCCTTCCATTTACCCTCATTTAATTCAAATACTGGTAGGTAAATATAATTACCACCACTTGTAAAAATTAGTAGGGTATCTAATGTAGTTGCTTTAACTATTGAAACAATTGCATCCTGTTCCTTACAGCCTGGAACTTTTGAATTTGAAAGATTATATGATTTAATATTAGTTCTTTTACCATAGCCATCACGAGTTATTGCAACCATACATTCTTCTTTTACAACTGTTGAAATCTTATCAATTACTATTTCTTCAATTTGATCAACTATAACAGATTTACGAGGCTTAGCAAATTTATCTTTAATTCCCTTAAGTTCACTAATTATTACTTTCTTTAATTCGCTTTCGTCATTAATTATTTTAAGTAGCTCCTCCATTTGCTCCTTTAATTGAGTAATTTCATTTTGCACACTTACAATATCTGTAGATGATAATCTATAAAGCTGTAGCATTACAATTGCTTCAGCTTGCTTTTCATTAAAGCCGAATTTTTCAATTAAATTCTTTTTGCTATCAGCCTTATTAGCTGATTTTCTAATTGTTGCAATTACTTCATCTAAAATAGAAATAGCTTTTTTCATTCCTGCCATCGCCTTTAAAGAAGAAA
>CAKPZU010000061.1 GCA_934215405.1 uncultured Bacilli bacterium
TAACATATTCATTTAAGGGTGAAGGAAATGATACGCCAAAAGAAGTAACAATTCCAGCAAGAGAAAGTGATGCTAAAAGTGTTGAATTTAAACTAGATGGAACAGGAAAATGTTTAAGCCTAACAATGAATTGTAAAGCATCTACAGGTGATGTATGGCACACTGATGATGATGACTTTACTGGTTGGGTATTAGAAAATGGAAGTGTTAGTGGTAGTAGCATTAGCGGCAAGCGCATATGGAAGGAATTAACTAACACAAATGATTTTACAGCTACATTAGTATTACAAGTTGAAGCATCATCACGTTGTTTTGTTAAAGCTTTAGGAACAGAATTTGAAGTTAACCCACAAGGTGGAAATGGAAATCAAGTATTCTTAAAGTACTATAATGGTTCTGATTGGGTAAATCTTGATTGGCTAGATGCAAATGATCGTAAGGTTAGCGTAACAATTTCACGTAGTGAAGGAAAAGATGTAACATATTCATTTAAGGGTGAAGGAAATGATACGCCAAAAGAAGTAACAATTCCAGCAAGAGAAAGTGATGCTAAAGGTGTTGAATTTAAACTGGATGGAACAGGAAAATGTTTAAGCTTAACAATGAATTGTAAGCCATCTGAAGGTGGAAAAGATGAACCAATTGAAGATCCAGATAGACCAAAAACTCCACTTGAAGTAGCTGGTTGGACAAATGTTGACAAAGGCTATGATTTTACTGGATGGTCAATTGATGAAAATGGTAACATTTCTGGAACTAATGGTGCAACATATCGTATTAAAAAGGACCTTATTACTAATCAAAATGACTTTATTGTAACTGCTAATTTTAAAATGGATGATGAATCATCAATTTTCTTTAAAGTAGTATCAGTAGAATTTGAATTAGATGCAAGACATTCAAGCAGCGAGCAAGTATACGTAAAGGGTATTCCAAATAATGATTGGCTTGATGCTAAAGGCTTTGCTGGTTCAATTAAGATTTCACGCACTGATGGTGGAGATATTAATTTTGAAGTAACTGGCGAAGGAAATGACAAAGTAATGAGTGGTTCACGTCCTGCTTCAAAAGCAACTACAGCTTTTGAATTTGGCTTCTATGCTGGCAAAGGCACGCTTTCTAATTTAAATGTAGTTTGTAAGGACGGACCAGTTGTTAATCCAGATCCAACTCCTGATACTCCAAAAGATTCACCTCTTAAAGAAGATGGTTGGAACGTTGAAGCAGAAGGTGAAGCAACTTTAGTTGAAGGTGATTTCTCTGGTTGGGAAATAGTTGATGGGAAAATCAATTCAATTAAAGGTAAATGGATGGATATGGAAAATATTGTTTTATCTAAAAAATTATTAACAGATATCAATAATTTTTCATTACAATTAGTTGTTGATACAGACTTCTTCTCATCTCCTTGTATTCAAATTCTTGGCGTTCGTCTTGAATTAGATGGAAACCATGGTGATGGTAATCAAGTATTTGTTAAAAAAGATTCAGTTGGAGCAGGTGGCGAAGATAGCTGGTTTATGTGTAAGGATGATATAGTATATGTTAATCTTTCACGTAAAAATGGTGGAAAGCTACAAATCGTTTTATGGGGTGAAGGAAATGTAAATTCTCTTGAATTATCTTACGATGTTGCAGAAGAAACAGATATCGTAAAGCTAATCGTATTCCGTGGCGAAGCTAAATTTATGGATATAACAGTTGGCAGTCCTGATAAAGAACCAATTAAACCTGATTTAAGTGGTATTGATAATCCAGATCCAACTCCAACACCAGATCCAGATCCAACTCCAACACCAGATCCAAAACCTGAAAAGAAAGGTTGTAAAGGAAGTGTTGCAACAGGATTTGCATTAGTAGGAGCATTATATGCTTTAATAGCTTTAAAAAGAAGAAAAGCTAAATAGTTAATTATATAATAATAAAAAGCAGGCTAGTGAAAATTGTAATATCTAACCTGCTTTTTAAATAGACTTAAAACTTTTGTGATATGAATTGATAAATGTGTAGGGTTTCGGAGTAAAGAACTTTAAGTCTATCAATTATATTATAGTAACAAGTCTTAAAAATGTGTAAAAATTAATGCAATTTTTATTTTCTTTTAAAAATATCTGTGCTAATATATTTTTGTTTATGAGGAAATAAATATGAAGAAAAAATATCAAATCAATTTTGAACAATCATTTCGTCAAATGGAGCTTATAAAAAAATATTATAATGTTGACGAGGATAAAAAAATAATTTCTATAACTTTAAAATATGAAAAAGCAAGTGATATACTTATTACTAATTTTACTAATTTAAACCATCCATTATTTAAAAATGAGGTTTTTGAAAAAATTAGCAATATAATTGATAATGCTCCTTCAGGCTTTAAAGTAAATATTAATTTTCAAATTTTAGACTTTGAAGATTATACCCCAAAAGAATTAATTGAATCATTTAATGATACCTTAGAATTATCACAATATGAAGCACGCAAAGCTCGACAAAGAAAGGAACTAATTTCAGCAATATTAGTACTTGTTGGAGTGATTTTACTATTCTTTAACGTTGTAGGCCAAGCAAATCAATGGTTTGGCGATGAAATTAAAAATAATATAATTGTTGAAATAATAGATATAGCTGCTTGGGTATTTATATGGGAGGCTGTATATATGCTATTTTTAGAGCATTCTGAGCAATTAAAGCTAGCATTAAAAATTAGACACTTTGTTAATAATATTGCTATGTATAAGGATGATTTAGCTATTCCACTTGTAAATGAACCTTCATCTTCTATATTTACTAAATGGGAAAATGAAGGGAAAAGTAAAAGAATTGGAAAACACTTGTTTTTAATTTCTTCTTTTGCCTTTATATTCTTAGCATTTTATAATTTATATTTCATTTATACATTATTAATTGGAGATTATGCTATAAATGTAAAAATATTTGCAACAATATTTTTAGTAGTTTCAATAATTATTGAATTACTTGCTGGAATTGGTGGAGTATTTAAATACTTAAATAAGACTGGTTCATTATCTAAATTCGTAGGAATATATGCTACAATTCAAACTGTTATAGTTATAATTTCTTTAATATTATTATTTATATCTTCTAATATATCACAAATAATATCAGCAATTTCATCATTTATCTTTAATATATTTTATATTATTGGTTACTATATAGATAAAAGAAGTAATTAAAAAGCATAGAGTAAGCATTGTAATTAATTTACATCTATGCTTTTTTAGTCCTCATTTAATAAAAAAACCATATAATAAGGAAGAGTTAATTTAGAATTTATTTCTTTAACATTATATTCACCAAATTTAATAACTTTTTTAACGTGATATTCATTATAGTTATCAAGTATTATATTTGATGATTTTGTATTTCCGTTTGTTGCTTTTACTTCTATTAAAGTTACTTCACCTTTGTATTTTGTTATAAAATCTACTTCTAATCCAGAATCTTTATGAAAATAATATAATTTTCTTTCCATTTTTGAAAAAGCATCAGCAATGATATTTTCAAATATAGCACCTTTATAGCTATAAAGATTTCCAGATAATATTTCTCCTGCAGTTCCTTTTTCTAGCATTGATACAAATAATCCACTGTCAGACATATAAATTTTAAATATATTATCAATTTTATTTCCTTCAAGTGGAAGAGTTAAATTTGAAAGATTAAAGCATTGAGAAATGATGCCAGCATCAACTAACCACTGTATAGCTTCACTATAATCTGCACTTCTTCCTTTAACCTTTATTTTTGAATATTGAAATTTTTTATTTTCCTTAGCAAGCTGACTTGGTATAGAGTCAAATACTTCTTCTATTCTTGCAAGTAATAATTCATCAACTTCCTCATTTTCATTTTTATCTAAGTGCTTTTTAAAATCATCTTTATATTCTTCAATTATATCTCCTTGTTCCTTGTATACTTCATTCATATCATTTGTATTAATGAATGTATTAACAGTCTCAGGTAATCCACCAACACAAATATATTCTTTAAAGTATCTTATCATAGCTTCATGTGTTGCTTTAGAGACTTGCTTTTTCTCTTCAAAGCATTGCTTTAAATAAGAAATAACATTATCACCTACACCCTTTGCCCATAAAAATTCTTCAAAATCAAGTGGGTGCATATATATTATGCGCTCAAAGCCTGTTGGTACGCCTTTTCCTTTTTTTCTATTATATCCTTTTATTTTAAGAAGAGATCCAGTTGTTATAATGTCAAATCTACCATCTTCAACAAATGACTTTATTGAAGCTCTTGCATTGGCACATTCTTGAATTTCATCAAAAATAATTATTGTTTTGTAAGAAATTATTTTAATATTTGGCATTTTAGCTGATAAATCTATTAATATTCTATCAAAATTTAAATTTTCTTGAAAAACTGCTTTTATATCATCATTGTTTTTAAAGTTAATGTATATTTGGTTTTCAATACGTATTTACACTTTTTCAAGGGAGTTTTAAAAATCAAATGTTATTCTAAAGCTATTTTTTTAGACATATAATAGTAAAAAATAAATTACTTGTTTCTAAATATAAATATTGTTGATATAATACACAAAATATAATGAAAGGAAAACTTATAAATGAAAACATTATTTAAAAATTGCTATGTTGTTAATGTGTTTTTAGATCAAATGCTTAAAGAAAATGTTTTAGTTGAAGATGATATTATTATTGGAGTTGGGAATTATTATAATGATTTAGATGCCAATGTTGTAATTGATTTAAATAATAAAATACTATGTCCTGGTTTTATTGATGGCCATATTCACATTGAAAGTAGTATGCTAACGCCTTATGAGTTTTCTAAAATTGTTATTCCACATGGAACAACTACAATTATTGCAGATCCTCACGAAATTGCTAATGTTTGTGGTAATGCCGGCTTGAATTATATGCTAAAATCATCAAAAAACTTGCCACTTGATATTTTTTATGTTTTGCCTTCATGTGTACCAGCAACTAAATTTGATGAATCTGGTGCTAACTTAAACGCTTTATCATTAAGACCTTTTTATAAAAACAAAAAAGTAGTAGGACTTGGTGAGGTAATGGATTATAATGGCGTAATTAATAAAGATAAAGATTTACTTAATAAGATTAATGATGCTATGAATTATAATTTAGCAATTGATGGTCATGCTCCATTATTAAGTGAAAAAAGACTAGATGAATATATTAATAAAGGCATTGCTTCAGACCATGAATGCTCATCACTTGATGAAGCAATTAGTAAGATAAGTAAAGGCCAAATAATTATGATAAGGGAAGGCTCAGCAGCTAAAAATTTAAAGGCTTTAATAAATTTATTTGATGAGCCATATAATCATAATGCTATTTTAGTATGCGATGATCGTCATCCATATGATTTAATAAAGGAAGGCCATATTGATCAAATTATTAAAAAAGCTATTAAATATAAAAAGAATCCGCTTGTTGCTATAAGAATGGGAACTATTCAAACGGCTAAATATTTTAACTTAAAAAGAATTGGGGCAATAGCTCCAGGGTTTTATGCTAATATGCTAGTTTTAAATGATATTAAAACAATAGATATTGAAGATGTTTATATAAAAGGTAAAAAAATAGTAGATAATAAAAAGTTAATTCCTTATAAGGAATGCAATGTACCTTTAAATATAAAGCATTCAGTAATAAAAAGCTTTAGCATGAATAATATTAGGCTTACTGATTTAAAGATAAAGGATTTAAACAAAAAAGTAAGAGTTATGAAGGTTATACCTCATCAATTATTAACTCAAGAAGTAATTATGAAGCTTGATTTTAATAAAAATAATGGTATTGATTTAGACAATGATATATTAAAAATAGCCATTTTTGAACGACATAATCATACAAATCATCATTTTGTTGGCTATATTAATGGTATTAATTTAAAAAGTGGGGCAATAGCTAGTAGTGTAGCACATGATTCACATAATTTAACAATTATTGGGACTAATGATAAGGACATGAAATTTGCAGGTAATTACTTAAAAGAAATTGGTGGTGGCTTAGTTTATGTAAAAAATCAAAAAGTTATAGCTAGCCTTCCTCTTAAAATAGCTGGTTTAATGTCAAATGATGATGTTTATAATGTTAGCTTACAAAATGAAAGCTTGCTGAAATCAGTTTATGAAAATGGCGTAAATAAAGAATTATCACCATTTATGCTAATGTCATTTTTATCTTTAAGTGTTATTCCAATATTAAAAATAACAACATTTGGCTATGTAAATGTTAATAAGCAAGAAATAGTTCCTTTATTTGTTGATTAGCTTTAACCTTCAATGCTATAATTATATTTAGAGTTATAACTCTAAATAAAAGGAGTATATTATGGCCTACATTGAATTTAAAAATGTTTACAAAATTTATAAAATGGGTGAAGTATCAATTAATGCTTTAGATGATACTAATTTTGCTATTAATAAGGGTGAACTTGTAGTTATTTTAGGTCCAAGTGGCGCTGGAAAAACAACATGCTTAAATATTTTAGGTGGCATGGATAATGTAACATCAGGCGAGGTTATCGTTGATGATATCCACGTTGAAAAAATGAGTAGCAAGGATTTAATTAAATATCGTCGTAATGATATTGGCTTCGTTTTTCAGTTTTATAATTTAGTTAGTAATTTAACATCGCTTGAAAATGTTGAATTAGCTGTGCAATTATGTAAGAATTATCATAATCCTGAAACAATTTTAACAAGTGTTGGCTTAAAGGATAGAATGAATAATTTCCCATCGCAATTAAGTGGTGGTGAGCAACAACGTGTAGCAATTGCTCGTGCTATAGCTAAAAATCCTAAAATTTTACTTTGTGATGAGCCAACAGGAGCACTTGATTATAAAACTGGTAAGCAAATATTATCATTGCTTGAAAGAGAAGCACGTGAATTTCATATAACAGTTATTATTATTACGCATAATAGTGCAATTGCACCAATGGCAGATAAAGTAATTAAATTTAAAAATGGAAAAGTTGAGGATATTATAATTAATGAAAATCCTATGAAAGTTGAGGATATTGAATGGTAAAGAAAAATCGTTTGGTTACAACAACTTTTAGAGAAATCAAAAACTCCTTCCCACGTTTTTTCTCATTATTATTAATGAGCTTTTTAGGAGTGTTTGTTTTTGCGGGCCTTAAGGCTACTGCTCCAGCTATGATGAATTCATTAGATGCTTTTTATAAAAGTGCTAATGTTTATGATATAAAATTAACATCAACAGTAGGCTTCGATAATAATGCTATTGATATATTAAAAAAAATAGATGGGGTTAATGAAGTTGAATTATCAAATTATAAAGATGTTGTTTTTAAAGATAAAAATGATAAAGAAGTAGTAATTAAGCTTATTTCAACACCTTCAGCTATTAACTTACTTTCTTCAGAATATGATTATGAAAATCTTAAGAAAAACGAAATATTAGTTGAAGAAAATTTTATTGATAAAACTGGCTTTAAGATTAATGATGAGGTTTTATTAGATGATGTAACCTATACGATTAAAGGAGTAGTAAGCTCACCACTTTTTTATACAAATGTTTCCTTGAATCAAAATAGAGGAAAAACAAATGTTGGAAATGGAACTATTAATTATTACGGATACATAAACAATTCATCATTTAATGTTGATTATTATGTAAATGCTTATATTACTTTAAATGGTGCTAATAATTATCAAACAAATTCAAAACCATATTTAAAAAAAGTTGATGATGTAAGTAAGAAAATCGAAGAAAAATTTAATGATTTATTAGCTTCACGTTATGATGACATTAATAATAATATAATACAGTTAAAAGCTGCAAAAAACTTTATGGTTGATTATGATGCAAAAAAAAGCACAATAAATGCCACTTTAGATGAATTAAATCTAAAAAACTATGAAGAATTTATTAATTATTTTAATACTTTAGATGAAACATCATCAAGCTATGAATCGTTAAAACTAATAAACGATTACATAAAATATATAAATGATAATAAAAATAGTTATGACTTAATTATTGGTTTTATAAATAGTATGAATTTAAGTTTAGCTAACATAGATGATGTTATAAATAAATACCAGGAAATTTTAAATAACAAATCAGGTATTGTCTTATTAAATGATAGGCTTGATTATTCAACATATAAGAATTATATTGATGATACTAAATCAATTACAAATCTATCATTTGTCTTTCCTATTGTTTTCTTTTTAGTAGCAATTTTAGTTTCATTAGTTTCAATGAATAGAATGGTTGAAGATGATAGATTAATGATAGGAACATTCAAATCATTAGGCTTTGCTAATAAAAACATACTATTTAAATATATGATGTTTGCCTTTTTAGCAACATTAAGCGGCGGAATATTTGGAGTAATAGGTGGAGTAATAGTTATTCCTACTTTAATAAATAATATATATAAGCTATTATTTGATTTACCTAAATTTTATTTAACATTAAACATTAAACAATCTTTACTTGGCTTTTTAATTGCAATTTTATGTATTTGTGGAACAACACTATATACTGTTTTAATGCAATTAAAGGAAAAGCCTGCAGAACTTTTAAGAGCTAAAGCACCAAAGCCTGGTAAAAAAATATTACTTGAAAGAATTCATTTTATTTGGAAAAGAATAAAATTTTCAAATAAAATAACTATTAGAAATATTTGTAGATATAAAAAAAGAGTAGCAGTTACAATATTTGGCATTGCTGGATGCTGTGCCTTAATGCTTTGTGGATGGGGAATTAAAGATTCAATTACTGATATACCCACTATGCAATATCAACATGTTTTAACCTTAGATGCTATAGTTAACTTCAATAACGTAAGCAAAGAAAAAGCCATTGAATCATTAAATAATGATAAAATCGAATCATATACCTTAATGTCATTAATTAGCGGCACTTGTGATAATTATGAAGTCACTATAAATGTAGTTAGTGATAATTATAATAAATTTTTGCATCTTTATGATATTAATAGTAAAGAAGAAGTAACTTTAAATGATAATGAAGTAATTGTTAGTGATAAATTAGCCCAGCTATTAAAGCTAAAGAAAAATGAAGAATTAAGCTTTTATGATGATGATTATAATAATTACAATTTAAAAATTAGCTGTATTGTTGAAAATTATGTTCAGCATTATTTATTTATAACAGAAGCCACATATAAAGCAATTACAAAAAATGAATTGAAAATAAATACAGCCTATATTAATTCTAAAGATATTAATGATAATTTCATAAAAGGATTATTGCAAAATGATGATATTTTAAATGTAATGGTCGTAAAAGAGGTAATTGATAATGTTTCAGATATGCTAACTACATTAAATAAAGTTGTAATTATATTAATTGTCTTAGCAGCCTTATTAGCTTTTGTTGTTTTATATAATTTATCAAATATTAATATTCATGAAAGAAAAAGAGAAATAGCTACCTTAAAGGTGTTAGGCTTTTACCCTTATGAGGTTGATAGATATATAACACTTGAAAATATTATTTTAACAATTATAGGAGTGATATTAGGATTAGTGTTTGGCTATTTTTTAACAAATGTTGTTGTAAGCACTGTAGAAATTGAATATGTAAGGTTTATTCATAAAATTAAATTTTCAAGTTATATTTATGCAACAATACTATCTTTTGTCTTTACTATAGTCGTAAATTTTATAACACACTTTAAACTTGAGAAAATAAATATGATTGAATCATTAAAAAGTGTAGAGTAGGAGCTAATTATGCAATTTAACTATTTAAAAAAAGAAAGAAGCGTCAAATTTGTTAAAGTAGTTTTATTAATAATGGGAATTATCTTTTTCTTAGTTGGTTTAATTATAGGAATAATAACAATTACAAACTATCAAAATGCTGAGGTAGTAAATGCTACAATTATTGATATTCTTTATAGTAGAAGTGGTGCTGATGATACAACAAGAACTTTTTTAGTAAAATTTATCTACAATAATCAAGAATATACTACAGAAACATCTTTTTATTCTTCATTTTATCATATAGGTGATACTATAAAGCTTTATATAAACAATGGTGATGTTAATAAGATTTGGTCATTAAAAATGAATGCCATTATGAGTGCTATTTTTGGATTAATTGGGCTTATGATGCTAATTATATGTATAACCTTATTATTAAAACAAGCTAATAATAATAAATTAAAGGATTATTTAAAAAGCAATGGGTCTTTAGTTGAAGCTAAAATAATAAAAGTTGAAATGAATAATCTTTATAGCATTAATGGTATGCACCCTTTTAATATAATATGTGAGTATGAAGATCGCTTTAGTAATGAAAAACATATATTTAAAAGTGTAAATATTTGGGATGACCCTAGCTTTATTATAAAGAATAATAATATTGAATATCTAAACGTATATATAGATAATAGAAATAAAAAGAAATACTATGTTGAACTTGATAATTTAATAGATTTAATGAAAAATGGAATAGCTAGTTAGGAGGCTTAAACAATGAATATTTTATTTTTTTTAACACCAAAAGATAAAACACATTTTGCAGTTGAAGATTTTACTGTTCGACAAACCTTAGAAAAGCTTGAGAATTCAGGCTACACTTCAATTCCTATTATTTCAAAGGATGGTAAGTATTTAAAAACTATTACTGAAGGTGATTTATTACGTTACATAAAAAATGAACATAATTTAACCTTAAAGGATGCTGAAAAAAAGCCAATACTTGAGGTAAACATAAAAAAAGATGTAAAGCCTATTTATGTTTATGAGAATATTGAGGAATTAATTGATTTAGCTATGAATCAAAACTTTGTTCCAATTATTGATGATTTAAATCATTTTATTGGTATTGTTACAAGAAAATCAATAATTTCTTATTTTTATACTAATAATATTAAAGATAAGATTAAATAAGGAGTTGTTTAAGATGTTAAATATTTTAGTTTTGGGAAGTGGAGCTTGGGGTTGTGCTTTAGCAAACCTTCTTGCAGATAATAAAAATAATGTAACTATTTATGGAATAGATGAAAATGAAATTAGCGATATTAATAACAATCATTTAAATAATAAATATTTTAATGATGTAAAACTTAATGAAAATATTAAAGCCACAAATGATTTAGACGCTTCCTTAAGTAATATCGATCTGATTGTTTTAGCTATTCCTTCCTTTGCTATTAAGGAAATGGTTTTAAAAATAAAAAATAGAATAAATAAAAATACAATTATTGTAAATGTAGCTAAAGGATTTGATGAGGAAAGTAAAAAACCACTTGCTAATGTTATTAAGGATAATTTAGATAAAGAGTATAAGGG
>CAKPZU010000062.1 GCA_934215405.1 uncultured Bacilli bacterium
ATTTATAAGTATTTTTTTAAAGCCTCAACCTTATCTAAATCTTCCCATCTAACATCAATATCATTTCTTCCAAAATGTCCATATGATGCTAATTGCTTAAATTGTGGTTTTCTTAAATCTAATGTTTCTATTATTGAAGATGGCTGCAATTTAAAGTTTTCATAAATGGCTTGTAATATTTTTTCTTCACTAATTTTATTAGTATTAAATGTATCAACCATTACTGAAGCTGGATCTAACTTACCAATAATATAAGCAAGTTGTACCTCACATCTATCAGCCAAGCCAGCAGCTACGATATTTTTAGCAATATAACGTGCCATATAAGCACCACTTCTATCAACCTTGGTACAATCCTTTCCAGAAAAAGCTCCTCCACCATGACGAGCATAGCCACCATAAGTATCAACTATTATTTTTCTTCCAGTTAAGCCAACATCACCCTTAGGACCTCCAATTACAAATTTCCCTGTAGGATTAATGTACACCTTAAAGTTGGTGTTCATATTAAATGATTTTGCTACTGGAATCATAATATTTTCCTTGATATATTTTTTGAATTCTCTAACCTTAATATTAGGATCATGCTGAATTGACATTAAAATTGTTGCAATTCTTGGTTTATTTTTATTAGTATAATCAATTGTAACTTGTGATTTCATATCAGGACGAGCACCAATAAATTTACCTTCTTTTCTTAAATTAGTAGCAACCCTTACAAGCTTATGAGCCATAACAATTCCAAGGGGCATATAGCCTTTTGTTTCATTTGTTGCATAACCAAACATCATTCCTTGATCACCAGCACCATTTTTATTAACACCAAGGGCAATATCAGCTGATTGATGCTTTACTAGAACATCATTTTTACAAGTTTTATAATCAAGGCCATATCTTACATTATCATAACCAATTTCTTTAATTACATCTCTTGCGATTTGCTTATAATCAACCTTAGCCTTTGTAGTAATTTCACCACCAATAATAATGTGATTAGTAGTGGCATAGCATTCACAGCCAACACGGCTATATGGGTCTTGTCTTAAGCATTCATCTAAAATAGCATCAGAGATTGCATCACATAATTTGTCTGGATGTCCTTGTGAAACAGATTCAGACGTAAATAGTTTTCTTAATTTCATTTTCTTTCCTCCCTTTTGCTATATAAAAAAACTTTCCCAAGGGAAAGCTTTTTAATTTTTAATAAAAATTATACTTACTTTCTCTTATTGTTCAGAGTATTGCTCTGCTGAGGTTCAGCACCATATCAATTGATTGGTTGCTACCACTTTTAACGATCCTTCATCTAAGTGGGTTCTGAATAAGAGTTTTCTTATTAGCGCTATAATTATATATCTTTACTATTTTTGTTGTCAACATCTTTATTTTCTAAATCTTCTTTATAATCAAATAGATCTTTTTTAGAAACTGTTGTTATCTTTTTTATAAGTTCCATATCAAGTCCCATTTCATATAAAGAATTAGCTATTGCAAGCTGTCTTTTGTAATCTTCTTTATCCATTTTATTATTCACCCAATTTTAGTATTGGATAAAATAATAAATTTATAACACTTCTTTTAAAGCTTTAGCAAGTTGATCTGGACAAGATGTTTGTTTAAAGCCACACTTTACACCTTCAAGTAGCTTAATTACATCCTCTACCTTTCTTCCTTCACAAAGCATTGCTACACCAACTGTGTTTCCAGGGCAACCACCAACGAATTTAACTGATTTAATAATTCCATCTTCAACATCAAAAATTATTTCTTTTGAGCAAGTACCACTTGTCTTATAAGTATAATGAGCCATAAATATCACCCTAAAATAGTATAACATAAAACGTAAGTTTCATATATTAAAATGGTGAAAAAAATGAAAAAACATTTAAAATGCATTTATTTATTATTAATATTAACGTCATGTCAAGCAAAAAATGTGGCAAACATAAAAAAAGCCAAAGTCTATTATCATTATCAAACTATTGCTCCTTATTTAAGCATTACTTTTGATGATGGACCTAATAGAATTCAAACACCAAAGGTCTTAAAAATCTTAAAAAAATATAATATTAAAGCAACATTTTTTGTAATTGGAGAAAATGTTGAATATCAAAAGGATGTATTACGGCAAGTTTATAAAGAAGGACATGAAATAGGTAATCACTTTTACACTCATGATAATATTAATAAATTAACTAAGGATCAAATTAGAGAAAACATTGTTTCAAATAATGAATTAATATACAAGACAATTGGTGTAAGGCCTAAATTAGTAAGACCTCCTTATGGCATTGTAAATGATAATCTAAAGGCGGTTTGTGGTGAACTAAATATGTCAATTATCATTTGGACGGATAATAAAGATTCAAGGGATTGGGCTTTAACTAAGGATAGTGAAATAATAAATAATCTAACAAAAAAAGTAAAAAATGGTGATATTTTCTTATTCCATGATAGTAATAAAAAATTCACTAATACCTTATCAGCAATTGATGTTATTATTCCAGCTCTTCAAAAGAAAGGCTATAAATGGGTGAGTGTTTCAACACTTTTAAAAAACTAAAATAATCAAATAATAAAAAGCCAAATAGATAAGCTATATAATCTAATGTTACATCAGCAAAGCAAGGATTTCTATTTGCTAAAAAAAGCTGTATAAACTCACTTAATGCCCCAAGTATAAAGCCTGGTAGTAATATATAAAGTAACTTATTTTTATTTGTTTCCTTTAAAAATAAATAATAAACAAATCCATTTATAAGAAACAATAAAAAATGGCCCATTATTTTATTTACAAAGATATCAACTGTTATTAGTAAAAACATTTTATTAATTCTATCAATTATTTTTACTGAAATAGGAGTGGCAAATGATAATATTAATAAGTTTAATAAGCAATCAAGTAAATATATTATTAAATATATTATTTTTCTTTTAATAGCCATCACCTCAAAATAAAAAACACTTACTATATTGTAAGCATTTTTTATTAGTTTTATTTAAAAAGTTTTGAAATTACTTGAACAACTTCCTTTATATTAGCATTAGTTGTATTAATACATAAGTCGTAATTGCTTTTATCTCCCCATGTTTGATTAGCATAAAAATCATAATATCTTGCACGATTTTTATCGATTTTTAAAATGCTTTTTTTAATCTGTTTAGGTGTCATTTTAGAAGTATTAGCTTCATCTCTTTCAATACATCTATTAATTCTACTTTCTAAAGATGCATAAACAAATATTTTATAAGGATTATAATCTCTTAAAATATAATCAGCACATCTTCCAACAATAACACAATTTGATTTTTCAGCTAATTGCTTCATTATTTCACATTGGGCTTGATATACCTGTTGAAGCTGCTTAATTTGATAATTATCAACAAATCCAATACTATGTCCTATTGTAATTGGATATAAATGATGTGGCTGGCACTCAATAATTTGTTGAACATATTCCTCTGATAATGCTGTATGCTTAGCTATTTCACTAATGATTTCCTTATCATAGTATTCATAGTTTAATTCTTCAGCAAGCCTTCTTCCAAGTTCCCTTCCACCACTTCCAAATTCACGGCCGATTGTAATAATTTTATTCATAATATTACCCCTTCTTATCAAATAGATTTTCTAATAATATTTTATACTTTTTTTTGCTGTTTTTCTATAGTATTAAAAATATTTTTAAGAAATTACTCATAATATTATATTAATTATCCAGATTATTTGCTATTTTTATATTTATTTGCTTCTTCAATAAAGCCTAAAAATAATGGATGTGGCTTTATTGGCCTACTTAAAAATTCTGGATGAAATTGACACGCAATAAAGTATGGATGATTCTTTAGCTCTAATATTTCAACCAAATTCTTATCAGAATTAATACCACTAGCTATCATACCATGCTTACTAAATTCATCTAAATATTTATTATTGAATTCATATCTATGTCTATGACGTTCAAAAACAATTTCTTTATTATATAGCTTATATGTTTTACTATCTTTATTTAAAGTACAGCTATAAGCTCCTAAGCGTAATGTTCCACCCTTATTAATACTTGAAGATTGATCCTCTAAATAATGAATAATAGAATCATTATTATCTTCATCAAATTCAGTTGAGGTAGCATCTTTAATATTTAAAACATTTCTTGCAAATTCAATAGCACAAAGCTGCATACCAAAGCAAATTCCTAAAAATGGAATTTTATTTTCTCTTGCATATTTTATAGCTAGCATTTTTCCTTCAGCTCCACGAATTCCAAAGCCACCAGGCACCAAAATACCATCATGATCTTTTAAAACATCAATATAATTAGCTTCATTAATATCTTCACATAAAATCCAATCGATTTTAATCTTTTTATTTATAGCATATCCGGCATGCTTTAAAGCTTCAGCTACTGATAAATAAGCATCATGTAAAGCAACATATTTACCTACTAAAGCAATATTAATCTCACCATTTAAATTTTTAATTCTATTAATTAAATCATTCCATTTAGTTAAATCACATTCTTTAGTTTGAAGCTTAAAATAATCACAAATATAATCATCTACATGCTGAGCATGTAAATTATTAACAACCTCATAAATTATTTTACAATCAACTGCTTGAACTACAGCTTTTTTATCTATATCACAAAATAAAGCAATTTTTTCTTTATTAGAATCGCTTACTTCAACTTCAGTTCTTAATATTATCATATCAGGTTGAATACCGATTGCTCTTAATTCTTTAACACTATGCTGAGTTGGCTTGGTTTTAATTTCATCAGCTGCTCTTAAATAAGGAACTAATGTATTATGAATATAAAAAGTATTTTCGACACCAATATCTCGACGCCATTGTCTTATTGCTTCTAAAAATGGTAGTGATTCAATATCACCAACAGTGCCACCAATTTCAGTAATAATAATATCTGCTTGTGAAACATCAGCAGCTTGCTTTAGCTTTAGCTTTATTTCATTAGTAATATGAGGAATTACTTGAACTGTTCTTCCAAGATAATCTCCTCTTCTTTCTTTTTCAATAACTGCAGAATATACCTTACCTGAAGTAATATTTGATTCCTTTGTTAATGATTCATCAATAAATCTTTCATAGTGTCCTAAATCAAGATCGGTTTCAGCACCATCATCTGTTACAAAAACCTCACCATGTTGATAAGGTGACATTGTTCCTGGATCAACATTTATATAAGGATCAAACTTTTGCATAAATACTTTTAAGCCACGATTTTTTAATAATCTTCCAATTGATGAAGCAGCTATTCCTTTTCCAAGGCTTGATACTACTCCACCTGTTACAAATATATATTTAGCCATTGTTTACTCCTTATTATAAGTACTTATTAACTTCCCAATCAGTAACTAAAACACGATATTCTTCCCATTCTAATTCCTTAGCATGAACATATTTATTGAATATATGATCTCCTAATGTTTCCTTCATTAGCTCACTATTTTTTAATTCCTTAATAGCATCCTTTAAGTTTTCTGGTAAATTTTTTATTCCTTTTTCTTCACGCTCTTCACGAGTATATTCAAAGATATTATCATATACTGGATCTATTAAATCATAATTCTCCTTAATTCCCTTTAAGCCAGCACTTAAAATTGCAGCAAAGGCTAAATAAGGGTTAGCACTTGGATCAACGTTTCTAATTTCAGTTCTTGTAGCTTTTCCTCTAACTGCTGGAATTCTTATCATTGAGCTTCTATTAGCATCACTCCAGCAAATATAGCATGGTGCTTCATATCCTGGAACTAAACGCTTATAGGAATTAACAGTTGGATTAGTTATAGCACTTATTTCACGAGCGTGCTTAATAATACCACTAATCCATTTACGGCATGTTTCACTTAATTGGAATGGAGCTTTTTCATCATAAAAAACATTATTTCCATCCTTATCTGTAAGTGAGCAATTAACATGCATTCCATTACCTGGCTTAAAAGCTACAGGTTTTGGCATAAATGAAGCATGTAAATTATATTTTCTTGCAACTTGTTTAACTACTTGCTTAAATGTTTGTACTCTATCACATGTTTCAACAACATTAGAATAAGTAAAATTTACTTCATTTTGACCAGGTCCTACCTCATGGTGACTAACCTCTACAGTAAAGCCTAGCTTTTCAAGTTCTAAAACTATATCATGTCTAGCATTTTCACTACCATCTAAAGGAGATAAATCAAAATAGCTAGCATTATCGTTAAACTCTAAAATTGGATTTCCTTTTTCATCTTGCTTAAATAAATAGAATTCTGGTTCAACACCAACATTAAAATCCTTAAAGCCCATTTCTTCCATTTGCTTAACAATTCTTTTTAAATTAGCACGAGGATCTCCTTTGAATACTTCACCATTAGGTAAATAAACATCACAGAAAAATCTAGCAACCTTTCCATATTGAGATGATTCTAAGGGTAAAATTAAAAAGGTCGTTAAATCTGGATGCAAATACATATCTGCCTCCTTGATTCTAACGAACCCCTCTATACTTGAACCATCAAACATAATCTTACCATCAATAGCGTCTTTTAACTTGCTTACTGGTATTTCAACACTTTTTATAGTGCCTAGCATATCAGTAAACTGTAGCCTTATATACTTCACACATTCTTCCTTTGCAACTCGTAAAATCTTAGATTTAATATCTTCTTGCATCATATCCACCACCTTTTATATTTTGATATTATAGCACTATGTTTTTAAAAGGTGTTATTGTTTTTTTTATTTTTTTCTAATTTTTTTCAGCTGATATTAATGTTATTTTTTTTACTAGCTATAATTTTACTAATTTGTTTTATTTTTTTAGATGTTTTATGACAACATAAGCATTTTATCTAGACATTTTAATTGGTATCTTTTACTTTCCAATAACCTGTTTTATTTGAACCAACTCTTTCTATATAACCTAAAACTTTTAATTTTAATATAGCATTATCTATAGAAGTTTTACTAAGGTTACACAATACTGCAAGCTGAGGTTTTGTTATATTTACATTGTTTCTTATTTCTGCTAAAACTTTTACTTGCGATAAAGTTAATTTTTTATCACCCACTTTATCACCCACATTGTTAATTTTATTGAACGAGATTGTTACAATAATAGAATTGTCAGTAATTGAAATTGAATTTTTAGTATATTTTGCTATTATTGTTGAGATTCCTCTACCAGTTTTTTCACTAATATGTAATTGCAAAAAAATATACGATAATTTGTCATTTACAAACATTGATTTTTCTAAAAAAAACTCCTATTGCTTTTGTTGGAGTAAGTGTACCCTCTTGACAAGATTTCTATTTTATTAAGGAAAACAAAAATCAAATATTATATAAATAATTATTTTTTACCTTTTAATCCGCCATTTTCCGCCAGTGGGGACTCAACTCCTACTTCAATTTATCTTTTACACTTTTAGAATATGGTAATAAATTTTTTAATTGATTCTTTATTAATATTTTCAAAAATGCATAATTTAATAGTTAACCGCATTTATTTTACAAAAGGCCCATTTTTATTAATAGATGAAGAATTGACGCATACATTTGCACATAACTTTTAAGTTACTTGTGGGGTAAAGGAAAAAAAATCCCACAAGTAAATTTGCAGGATTCAATTATCAAATATTGGTGGAGATGGCGAGAATTGCACTCGTGTCCAAACCATGCCCCATACAACCTTCTACATGTTTATCTAATTACTGATTAATTTAATGAAAGCTTCATCAATTAGCAAGTAAAGCAATCACGAGATTGTATATTTTTTCGTCCTATCATTTACAATCATTATTTAGGCTTATTCTACTTTTGTTGACCCCGGTGAACTAGCAAAATAGACGAATCTAGGCCGAGGGATCACTTCCTAGCTATAAGGAATTAAGCAGCGAATGCAAATGATCTGTTTGTATTTGTATTGTTATTTATTTTTATTTTGGTTATAAGGTAACCACTCCACATGCTTATCATACCAAGCCTTAGCCTGTCGAAACTAAGTCATCCCCTAGTAGGTAAATAGCCTTTACCTATTAATATTATAGCATTATTTTTCAAGAAAATAAATCCTTTATACAATAAATGAACTAATAATATCTAATTTTCTAAAACTTTCATATTTATTTAACGTTTTATTCACATTCAACATAATAGTATTTATCAAAAGTAATATTAATTATAACGTGAGCCCTCATAATGACTCCTAATATTTCTATTAGTAATATCAGGATATAATGGATTTCCATTTTCATCACAATATAAAGTGTTTACATTGTTAGATAAATATAGCCAAGCCTCATTAGAATTGTCATTAATGTAATTTTCAATTTCCTTTAAATTCTTCATTATTGTACTAACATAAGTATCAGTACCAATTACATTAGGCCTATATAGTGTAAATCTATTTTGCCACCTTTCAAAAACACTTATTACATTACCATCTTTTTCAATTTCTACTGGTTCATTCCAATAATTTAGACATCTTACATAATTATCAGATTCATCACCAACATTTTTTAAAGCATAAATACTATCAAGCATTTTAACAAGTCCATATGTAATGTTTGTAAAGTTTACTAAATCTGGTTCTTCATCATTTGTTATATATAATTTATTAAGCTTTAGCCATTCTGATAATTGATATGACCAAATATCACTAAATCCATTTAATAGTTCACTATCCTGCCATGAAAAATTATAATTTTGTTTAATTAATGGTAAAGTTAAACTTCCAACCATCTTTTGACCATTGTATTCATATTTAATTTCTTTTCTTTCATTAATTGCATATGGATCTAGGCTTGAAAACATTGCAAAGTAAGTTGCAATATCTTGTTTTAGCTTAGCATTTCTTTGTGTTGGAACCTTTTTACCATTTTCCATTCTAAATTGATTGCCTACTACTAAACCTTCAACAGCAACACCAGTATATGCTTCTGAATTTGCATCAACCTTTGGATAAGGAAGATAATCTATTTTTGTATTTCTTGCTTTTATATCAGGAATATAATTTCCATTATCATCAATTGCTGGTAGACCATCATAAGAATAAACTGTTGCTGAATTAATATATTGAGAAATCATTGATAATGACCAAGGTGCTTCTGCAAAGAATGTGCATTCATGATCCAAAGCAAAATCTTTTGCTGAGTTCCATGATTGAACATTATATCCATTTTTTGGCTTTACACCTGTTGAATTTTCATCATAAACATAAGCACAGTATTGAGATAATTCATTTTCCTTTTCAAGCATATGCTGAAGTTTTTCTTTTACTGCATCACTTGTTAAATCAACTTTTCCATCTTTAATAAATGATTCATTAATTGATGACATTGCATATGATGTAAAATATTAAACAACCTTTGATAAACCAGCATGCTTTTCATTATTTGTCTTCTTAACTGCATCAGTAAATGTATCAATTGTTAAATTATCTACCCATTCTTTGTATTCATTTGTACAATATCCATCTTTAAATACATCAGAAACAACTGGATTAGCTGCATCTTCTAAAATATCTAAATTAACAAACACACCCCACGGGTCAACTGAAAGAGGGAAAGCAGCTTGGAAATTGCCAAAATTGAATCTTGTCATAAAGTATTCATTATATGCATGATAATATTCAGAACTTGCATATTCTGATAAATCAGTGCAGAATCCTTCTTGTAGCATAGTAACAACATGGTCAACACCCCACATTAATTCTGGTAGATGGCCATATGCTCCTTTATAATCACCAATCATACTATTATAAGTACTAATAGGAGTATACATTAAATTAATTTTAACATTTGGAGCAATCTTTTTAAAGGCACTTGCTGCAGCAAACCATCTTGCCATTTCTGGTGTTTGAATATCCCTTGGATGATACTTTTTAGTATTATCTTCTATATCATTTGAATAGTTGCCAATATCTTTTAGTTTACCTTCTTGGCCTTCAACGTAAATTAATAAATTTATTTCTTCATTAGCATTTAATACTTCTTCTGGAATATAGACATTTATCATTTTTTCATCTAATATTTCATTACAATTCACACAACGTTTATAGCTATATAAATGCTCGCCGCTTTTTTCAGGATCAGACCATTCTCATGGAGTATGCTCTTTCATTTTAGATGGAGCTGTATATTCATAGTCACATTCAGTACATGAATATAAATCTATTCCTGTAGCTGAGCATGTTGCTTCTTCAACAACTTTTTTGGTCATTATATGCTCTTGCTTTTCAGATTTATAATGGCATAATTGGCATTCAAAATAATGATATTCGCCATCAAAATCCTTAGTGGCCTTATAATCATGCCCCTTCTTTTCTATTTTCTTATAGGTTGTATAATCACAAGTAGTACATTCTACATATGCCTCATAACCATCCTCTTCACATGTTGCTTCTTTTCCTTCATGTTCAACTAAATTATGAACATGAGGCTTTTCACATGAAGTAATAAAAAATGCAAAAAGCATTCCAAAAAAAGCTGAAAGTATTAAATTATTTTTTTCATATTTTCCCTACATAATAGTATTATTTTAAAAGTAGTTTAATATGAATTATAATATTTTTATTTGAATTTAAATATAAAATGCTTATCTTTCTATATTAAATTACTTTTATTCATAAAAGTTACATTATTAACATCTATGCACAACAATATTTTACTTTAGTAAAGCAACAAAGTCAATTTATTATGCTTATTAATTACTTTATACAACAAACGAATCAAAAGACACTTTATTTTCTAAGATTTCTATAATTATTTCATGTTCTTTTTCTTCAAGTTCAATATAATAATATTTATCAAAAGTAACAATATTACTAACTCCATCAATTGTTAGTTTTATTTTAGCATTAGTTGTATTTGAAATAATACCAAATGATTTTCCATTTGTTTTAGCTTTTATTATTCCATTGCCTAAAATAACATGACCAAAGGTCGAAAGTGATTCTTTATTAATAAAATATTGAGTGTTATTTTTTACAAAGTAATCAAATGAGGTAGGAGAAACTAATTCACCTTCCATATTTAATGACATATTAATTTCTGATAATGCTACATAACGAGAAGATGTAGTACTATAAATTATTAGTTTATAATATCTAAGCTTTGTTAATTTAAAATTAACAGTTAAATTTCTACCATTTGCTAAAACATCCTTGTAGCTTCCTATTTCTTTTAAGTCATCAAGTGTTTCACCACCTAATAATTTAAAATCATTCATCATATGCATTTGTTTGCCACTATAACCAACAACATTTAAAGTATTTACT
>CAKPZU010000063.1 GCA_934215405.1 uncultured Bacilli bacterium
TTAATTAAGATATAGTAAGGAATTAGCCCCCCTGAAAATAGCATTGTAAAGACTAAGAATAATAATATAAATCTTCTTCCTTTTAAATTTTTCCTAGTTAAAGGATAAGCACTTAATACTGTTAAGAAAACGTGCAATATAACAAAGACTACTACAACTCCAATTGAAATTAAAAATGCTCTTAATAGTCCTTGGTTTTTGAAAATCAAAATGTATGATTCAAAGCTTAGCTTTTTAACTGGAACTCCAGATGATAAATCATTAACAACCAATGATGTTTTTAAAACATAGTAAAATGGATAAAAGAAAATAACTAATAGTAATAAGAAGAATAAATAGTTAATTATATTAAAGGCAATACTAGCTGCATCCTTTCCAAATAAAGAAATTAAAAATTCTTTAAATTTACTATTTTCCTTTTTTAATTTTAATTCTTTTTCTACCATATTGGTTCACCACCAATCTTTTTAATAATCTTATTAGCAATTAATGTTAAAACTAAAGCAATAATTGAATTAAATAATCCTAAAGCAGCACCAAGGCTATATTCTCCCTCAAGTATTCCAATTCTAAATAAGTATGTTTCTAAAATGTCGCCTTTTTCATAAACAGTCTTATTATACATATTGAAGATTTGATCAAAACCACCATATACTAAATTCGATGCCTGCAAGATCAAATTAATAGATATTGCTGGAACAAGGCCTGGAATAATTACATATAAAATCCTTTGAAAACGATTAGCTCCATCAATGGCTGCGGCTTCATATAATTCTGGAGAAATATTTGAAATTGCAGCAAAATAAATAATAGTTGCCCAGCCTGCTTCTTTCCAAATATCTGAAATAATTACCATTGTTATAAATAGATTATTATTGGTAAAGAAAGCAACCTCATGACCAAACAATGCACTCATAAAGTTTTGAAAAGCACTTTGGCTCGCTGTCATTGATGTTAAAATACCAGATATAACAACCCATGAAATAAAGTGAGGTAGATAAGATATCATTTGGAATCCTTTAGCAAATCTTTTACTTTTCATTTCATTTAAAAGTATAGTTAATATAATTGGTACTGGAAATCCACAAAGTAATCGTAAAGTACTAATTCTTAAAGTGTTTTTAAACTTTACAAAAAATTGTGGATCCTCAAATAAAGTTTTAAAGTGTTTTAGTAAATCGATTTGCCCAGCATCATTTGTTGCCCATGGGCTACCCCATATTCCGCCTTTGATTTTCCAATCCTTAAAAGCTATTTGTAGACCTAGCATTGGATAATATGCAAATATTAAAAGGTAAATAATCATTGGTAGAAGCATCAAATAAAGTGGATAGGTATTTTTAAGATAAATCCATTTAGAATTTTTCTTAATACACTTGACATCTTCCATATTTATACCTCCTTCTCATTTAAAGTATTTATTTTTTCTTTTTTAAAATTAGTAATGATATTAATGACGTAAGAGAAATAAAACTTAAGCCAACGCTGCCATTGCAACCACTTGGCTTCTTGTAAATTTTTTCAATTTGTGAAGTGACATTTTTATATAAAGTATTAACACTTGTTTTTGATGTTGCTTTTAAAATCTTTTCTTTAAATTCATTTACCTTATCAGTAATAATTTGATAATTTTCTTCTGTGTACTCTTTTTTATTAATAGCATTATAGTAATCTTCTAACTCTTGAGCTTTTGCATTTCTATATGCTGTTAATTCTTCTCTTTCTTGTGCTAATGTTTTTGTACTATTAATACTTGAAACAGCACTATCATATGTGTCTAATAATGTTTTTTCATCTTGTGCACCCTTAATAGCAATAACTGCGTCGTTATAATAATTTTCAATATTACCCCAGTTATTTAATGAATAATCAGCTTCATCTAAGCCATTAAATAATTCATCTAAAGCAGTAATTTTTTCTTCTTTAACTTTGGCTAACTTTTTAATAACACTAAAATCTAAAATTTTACTTTCATCAAATAATGTTGTATCAGATGTAATAACTGGAGCAAAATCTAAAGAACCCCATTGGCCATTTATTGAATAATAATCCATAATTAATGATTCATTTGCTTTTAAATTAACATTTATTTTAAAATAATCAGCCCCAGAATTATCAATTATTGGATATTCTTTAATTAATAGCTTATTACCTTCTTCATCCATTCCATAATAACGAATGGCTGTATGCTTTGGCCAGGCATTATCCCAAACAGCTGTATGTGAAATAGTAACATTCGTGTTTTGTAGCGCCTTATAAATAATTATTGCATCATTACCTTCATCACATTGGATTTGCCATCTTAAAAATCCAGCTCCTCCATCACCATGGGCAACTTGATTCCATAAAGCATCTTGTGCAGAACCACTTCCATCGCCTTCATGATAAGAGAATAGTTGATAATCTAATAAAGTTCCATAATAAAATCCTACAGATAATGAATTATAAGTACATGGTTGATAATCATTATTAATAGTATTAGTAATTGCATCCCACATATTTATTTTTTCTGAGCCCTTAAATTCTAATTGCTCATTTCTTATAGTTTCATTATAATCGGCAGTTGATGATGTAAATACTGGTATTGTTTGTACATTACGTTCATTGGCAATAGTACTACCAAAAACATAGTAAGCAACATCGCCTTTCTTTAGCATAACTTCACCACCATAAGAATTAGCTTCAACTGGTAATTGTTTAATGTCTTTACTCCATTGCATATATGTTTTATTATTAGTATTTACATATAAAGCAAAATATTGACCATGTTCATCAATCCAACCTGTTGTAATTTCAGGATGAGTTATAGTTAATTTAATATCACTAGTTGCCTTAATTTTAAATATTGCCGATTGAGCAGACGTTGTTTTAAAACGCCATGGTGCAAATGATGCACTTGCTTCTCCTTCAAACTTAATATCATTTGAAATTAAAACATTATCATTTTCTTCTTGAATATAATTTGTAAACTTACTTACCTTACCCAAAACATTTCCGCATAATAAATCAAGTTCCATATCTTTTAAAGAAAGGGCTTCACCATTATTTTTAACAATTTGTTTTGATAAATTATTTAAATCAACAGATGTTGCATTAGCAAAATCATCCTCGGCATTAACTACAACATTAGAATTATCATTTAAAATGTCATTAAATGAAAAGCATAATCCTAATGATAATAGTAATGATAAAATCTTATTCTTTTTCATATATTTCTCCTAATTATTTTATAAAGTCTTTTTACGTAATAAAATAATGAATCCAGCTAAAGTTAGTAAAGAAATTGGTAAAGCTACAACATTTCCTTTACAGCCTTTCTTTTCAAGTTTTGCAATGCTTCTTGATTCTACTTCATTACATACGCTACAAGTTCTTTCTTCTTTTCCTTCTTCAGTAGTTGAAGCTTCTTTTACAACATGCCATTCACCAAAAGTATGTTCTTTTTTAGCAATTACTTCTTGTTTTACTAATACTTCATTACATACACTACAATGCTTTCCTTCTGTTAAACCTTCTTCTTTACATGTTGCTTCTTTTGCTGCATCAATTACTTCTGTATGAGGCTTTTTAGCAATTTCTTCTTGTTTTACTAATACTTCATTACATACACTACAATGCTTTCCTTCTGTTAAACCAGTTTCTTTACATGTTGCTTCTTTTGCTGCATCAATTACTTCTGTATGCTTTGTTTTAGTAATTACAATACTATCCTTACTAATTTCATTTTCACCTTTTGGATCGCTATAATATTTATCACATTCATCACAATAGTAATATTCAACATTTCCTTCTTCTTTACATGTTGCATCCTTTTTATAAGTATGTTCCATATTATGCAATATTTCAGTTGCCTTAAAGTAAGGAAGATAATTTTGCATATTTCTTTCATCAGTAAATATAAATTCATAATATAAAATTTCGTTTGTTTCAAGTACTACGCTTCCTGAAACATAACTAATATCAACTAATTTACCACATGTATAATTAAGAATTGTTTCTAAGCCATTTTTAGTTTGCTTATAAGCATTAATATTAGCACTTTCTGGCCAACCTTGTAATACAAATGCTTCTTCATTATTTAAGAAATGTGCAAAGCTAAAAGCAAGTTCCACATATTTATTAGCTTTAACAGCTAAAATTACGCCATCATTATTTTTGGTAACATTTTGCCAGTTTTCAGCAACAGCTCCATCAGTAGATGTTAGCTTATTAGCGCTTAACGTTTCAAAATCTTTAATATTATTTTCTTTAACACTACCATGCTTAATACTATAATCAACTATTGATGCATTATAATAGTTACCATTTACACTATTTACATTTTCAATAGTCTTTGCCCAATATGATTCAACTATGGTTGGTTGTTTAACTACCTCTTTTTGTGTAAATGTAAATGTAGGTAGCTCTTGAAGATTTCTATGGTCACCACCCCAAGGCATTCTAAATTCATAATATAATGTTTCACCCTTTAATAAATCATAAGTAAAATTAAAATCACTTGCTGGAGATGGATCACCTAAATCAACTACTTTTAACTCACTTATTCCAAGTGAATCACCTTTATAGATACCTAAAATACAAACCTGAGTCCAGCCACCATCTTTTTCTTTATTTATATTAATTTCAATATCTTCTTTAGCTGTAACCATTGCAATTACACCATCATCATTTATTGTATTAATCTGGCCATTTGTGGCATAAGCATCATCTGTGCTAGTTCCTAAGCTTCCTGTCCAAGACGCCGCATTACCAACACATGACGTAAATTTATTAATGTTATTAGTAGATACTTTTCCATGAACGATTGAATAATCAGCTAGCTTTCCATCAGTATACATTTCACCATTATTTAAAGCAGTTCTAACTATCATATCAGTGTATGATGCTGTTTCAGTCACTTTATCCTCTGCTTTAACTGTGTTTGCTTTATTTACTAATAATGAGCAAAAAGTTAAAAAGCCTAATGAAATTAATGCTGTAATTCTTACTTTTTTGTTTACCATAATGTAAACTCCTTTCATTATTTTTAATTGAACATACAAATTTATTATAAATAATTGTTTTTTTACTAACAATTAATTAAAAGCAATTTGTCTTATATATTGTATTATTTTAGTAAAAAAGTCTTAAAAATTATAAAATTTGGTCAAAATGTAGCAATTATGTTAAAAATTGTATGTTAATTTATTATAAAGATTATAAAAATTTAGAAATAATAATATAAAGAATAAGACTATTTATTATTTTTGTTATTGATTTATAGACACATAAAAAGTAATATTAAATTAGGTGATAAAAATGTTTGATTGTGAATTAAAATTTGTTGTAAGCCAAGATTATAAAGAACCATATATTGTTAAAACGCATAAGCATCCGTGCTATGAAATAGTTTTTTATATTTCAGGAACAGGGAAAACAACTATTAACAATGTAACATATGATTTTAAAGAAAACACCTTCTCAATTATTGAACCAAATAGCAATCATAATGAAATTGGTAATGAAAATGTTAAGCTAATTTATATCGGCTTTGATATTTTAAATGATTCAATAAAGTTTAAAAGTAGATTATATGATAATGCAAACTTTAACATTTTAAACGAATTATTATTAATTCAAGATGAAATGAAAAGTCAAAAGCAATATTATGGAAGAATGCTAAATCTTTTAACTGAACAAATAGTTGTTAAAATTAAAAGAGGCTTAAATGAAATTGCCAAACAAAGCGATGATAAAATTGAATATGTTATTAATTTTATAAAACTTAATTGTATGAAAAATATTAAGGTTAACTTAATTGCTAAATCATTTGGCTTTAATTATGATTACTTTAGACGAATGTTTAAAGAAAAAATGGGTATTTCTATTAAGGATTATATTATTCAAGAAAAGTTAAACTATGCAATTGATTTACTTAAAAATTCTGATTATTCAATAAGTGAAATTGCTTCTCGTTCAGGCTTTGCATCACCTTCACATTTTGGCATAGTTTTTAAAGAACAAATGCATAAAAATCCTAAAGATTTTGTAAGAGAATATAAAATGTCTAATTCTCATAAAGAAATTGCCTTTTTTGAGGAAAATAAAAAATGAGTTTATTAAATAGATTAATGTTTGGTAGTGGAAAGATTAATCTACCCGAAACTAGATTTAAGCAATTTTTTTATATTTTTAAAGAAAATCTATTACTTTTATTTTACACAGGCTTATTTTCATTTTTATTTTTAGCACCAACTATTTATATAATACTATCAACATATACTAGATACTATCAGCTAGTTACGAGTGAAACAATTAATAGTAGTGAAATAATGCAATTATTATTAAGCTGTGGGGTTTTATTAATATTTAGTATTAGCTTTTTAGGTATTGGGATATCTGGCATTTATAATATAATAATTAAATTAGCCTTTAATGAAGGAGCTAGGTTTAAAGATTTCTTTATTGGTATAAAGCAAAATATTTTAAAGTTTTTAATAATTTATTTTATTGAAGGTGTATTATTATTCTTTTTACTTTTAAATTATGGATCTTATTATTTTTTACCAATCAACAAATATATAAAGTTTTTTGCCTTAATAATCAGTACTTTATTTCTAATAATTTATATGCTAGCTAAACCATTTATACTAGTTCAATTAATGATATTTAAAAACAACAAGTTACAATTAATAAAAAATAGCTTTTTGCTAATGATTTCAAAATTACTACCTGCTTTATTTATTTTTATAATAACTAATTTCTTATATGCTTTACTTTTAATTTTTATAGGCGCTCCTTTAATAATAACAATGATTTTAATAATCATGTTTCAAAATGTTTATTCATCTTTGATTAACGTTTTATTTGTAATTAACACCTATGAAGGCTTAATTGATAAAAATGATTATAAAGAAATATACCATAAAGGCTTAAAGGATTATGAAGAAAGCCAAGATATCTAAATGCAAAATTGAGTATTGCTTAAGCAATACTCTTTTAGTTTATAAATATGTTAATGAATTATAATCTATTTAAAATAGATTCCATTATATTAGAAGGGGCATATAATATTGCAATTATATGAATTTCGTCCTTTTTTATTTTATATATAATTACATAATTATTTACATTTACTCTACGATATTCCTTATTTAATGTAATATATTCATTTTTTATAAGTGGCATCGCATATGGAAATAATTTCACGCGAGAAATAGCATCTTTTATATTATTCCATAGTCTCATGGCCGCAGTAGGGTTATTTAATTTTAATGAAATATGATTCAAAATTTCAACTATATCATTTTCTGCTTGCTTTAAAATCACTACTTTATACTTATTATTTTTCTCCATAAAAATTATCTACCTCAGAGACAAAAGTATCAAAATCACGCATCATTCCTGCTTTTTCTTGTTGCTCTGCAATTTTTATTTTTTGTGCAAAAAATTCTTCATATTTACTTTCTTCATCATTTAAAGAAGTAGCTTTAATTTCAAACGGGATTCTTTTTTCTTTAACTACTGTAAGTAAAAACATATTTACAGCAGTAGTCATATCTAAGCCCATTTTTGCTAACAACTCCTTTGCTTGATCTCTTAAGGATACATCCATTTTAATATTAACACTAGCTTTCATTTTTTACCCTCCATTTTTTTATTAAATTATATCAAGAAATGTGCCCAATGTCTATATAATAGCCACATAATGTATTTGAAAATTTATTTTCTAGGAAATTGTATTGTAATGGCAATAAAAGCAAAAAAGGTCGAAGTTAATCAACCTAAAGCACAAAAATGATTAGTTATAGTTACAACCCTAATCTTTTCTAATTATTTCTTCTGGCAGCATTGTTCCTTTGTTGCAGAATTGACATCTAATAAAAGGAAGCAAATCCTTATTTTTTGGCAATTTTTTTCTAACAACATCAAAATCAACAACAATTTTTTCATGGCAATAACTACATTCAAATGTTACTGTTTCATCATATAACTCCAACTTTGCAAATTCATCAATATCTAATTGGCCAATCTCTTCATCATGTTGTTCATTAACAAACTGTGCAAAAGCTCTTTTTTCTTCAATAGTTAAAGGCCTTTTATCAACTCTATACACATATTTAGCCATAGCATCGTTTCCTCTTTAATCTTTTGGGAATAAAACACATATCAGGAACTAAAATAAGTGTTTTACCACATCTATCACACATAAGTATATCATAGTTGAAGGATTTCAATATCTTATTTCTCCAAGAAAGTTCAGTAATCATTTGTTTAATAACTTTACTATGGTATAAAGGCCATTTAATAGTTCTAATAATAGGTCTTTGTTTTGTTAGCGTAAAAACCATAATAACGAATATTATGCTTTCCTGTATCAGGAATATGGATAATAAGCTTTTTGATAAAATAAAAAATATGTTCGGTGACAAATTGCCTACCAATCTTATTATCTTTTTTTGTATTTAAATCTTCATGAGGATCATAGTAATAAGAAATGGTATTATTCTTAAAGTCGACATTAGTTATTCGACTTTGACTTATAGCAGGATGACCTGCATATCTTACAATATATTTAACTAGTTCTTTACTATCATTTAAATCTTTGGCTTGTATAGGCGGACCATACACATAAAACCCTTGATTGCTTTCCTTGTATATTAAGTTTTTAATTTTCCTAAAGTCAATTGTGTTAATTTTTTTAGTAAGTAAATCTAATAAAGCTTTTTGAAATGATTTCCTCATTAATTCATAGTGAAAATGATTGTAGTTTTTAACATTATTTCGTTTATCAATAATACATTCAGCTACCAATGCATGAAGATGTGGATTGAATTTTAGATCTCTTCCAAATGTGTGAAGAGTAGAAATAAAACCAAATTTATATTCTTTCAATTTTCCAGCTTTAAGTGCCATATAATTAAATGTTTGATTAACTGCTTCAAATAAACAATCGATTAAACTTCTATCTTTTTGGAAATAGTGCCAAAGCCTATTTGAAATTGTAAAAACAATATGTCTATGCTTTACATTAATACATTTTTTACTTATTTCTTTAACTCTAGCATCATTATATTTTTTTCCACATGATGGGCAAAACCTAGATTTGCAAGTAAAAGGCTGGATATGAAATCCATTACAACATGGATTTTCACATTCAAAGTAAAGATATCCAGAATCGAATTTACCACAAGAAATAACTGCTTCAACATTTTCTTTTATAGAACTTCTTATTAATTGTGAATGATATTTTTTTTCGAATTCAGTTCAATATATTTCAAGTATTTTTTGAATTGATATTTTACCTTTTTCTTCAAGTTCCTCTTTACAATTATTATATTTTTTTATTTTGTTTTCAGCAAATAGTCTATTAATTCTAAATGCCTTAATAATGTTATCTTTAAACTTTTTTTGCATAACCTACAACATTTGCTCTTAAAAACAATTGTTCTTCATAATTCCTAGCGTATTCCATAATTTTTACCTATATTCAGATTATATCATTTTATTAAAAGGAATAAATATAATTGCTTTTTTACTCATAGAAAATTAATGCTTTTGTGTTAAAATCGCCAATAATGTAATGCCACATAAAGTGCTCAATATGGTTATTATCTATAATTTATAAAAAAAATTTTTATAGCCATTTTTCATCATAAAAATACCACTAAAATATACTAATAAAAATGATGCTTTTAAGCCTATTATTAAGGATACTAGTTATACTTAAAAATACTGATAGATACGTAATTGCTAATTCCTATTTATAAAGTTTTATTAATAATTTTTGTTAAAAAATGTAGAAAATATGTAAATATAAATAACACTTTTTTTGAATTAACTTGCATAAAAGTTAACACAAATAAAAAACTTTTTAAAAACTATTTTTATAATGCAAAAAAACACAAAAATATATTCGTTGTTTACACCATTTGTTAATGCTATACTTTGCTTAGCAATACTAATGTTGTTAATAACGAAAGGTGGTGAAAGAAATGAAATTTTTAACAATTAAGTATCATTATAAAGCTAATGAAAAAGAAAAAAGATTATTAAAGTTTTTATGCCATCTATCAAAGAATCTTTATAATGCTACTCTTTATAAGCTAAGGCAAGATTATTTTGCTAATAATAAAATTGATACATACTTTAGCTATAATAAGATATTAAGTAGTAATGATAACTTTCACTTACTTAATACTTATCAATCAATGTGTACAATACGCAGTGCTTATTATATGATGAGCAGCTTTATAAGATTTCAAAGAAAAGAAAATGTTAAGCTACCAAGGTATTTAAACAAATATGGTTATTATCCATTATATACAGACCAAATAAGAGTAGTGCTTCATAATAATAAAAAATGTATTAAACTACCATTGTCTAATTTATTAAGGACAAACAAGTTTTATAAAATTAAATATGATGATATATTACTTAATACATTTATTAAAGAATTACATAATATGAAGATTAATGCTTTTTATTTACCAATACCAAAAGTAATAGAAAACAATAAAATACATCAAGTAAGAATAGTACCATTATATAATGCTACTTACTTTAGTATTGAATTTTCATATGAAGTAGAGGATAAAGAAGAAATAGAACTTAATGCTAATGCATATGCAGGAATAGATATAGGAATAAACAATCTAGCAACTATATGTATAAATAATGGTAACTCATTTATAATTGATGGGAAAAGATTAAAATCAATAAATCAATTACACAATAAAAACAAAGCAAGATTACAAAGCAAATTAGCTAAGAATCTTAAGAATAGTAAAAGATTAATAAGAATGGATATACATTATAAAAATCTAATTAACGATTATATAAACAAAGCAGTTAAGCAAACTGTAGATAAAATAATTAAAGAAAAGGTAAGCCATGTTGTTATTGGTTATAACAAAGGCTTAAAACAAAATGGAATAACAAACGAAATGCTAAAAGGAAAAGATAAAAAGAAAGTCAATCAATCCTTTTGTATGATACCACTTGCAAGATATATAAACAAATTAAAGTTCAAACTGAACGAAGTAAATATAGATGTAAAGATAATAAATGAATCATATACATCAAAATCTTCATTTATAGATAATGAAGAAATAGAAAAGAAAAACAATTATTTAGGAAAAAGGATATACAGAGGCTTATATCAAGCAAGTAATGGAAGAGTTATAAATGCTGATTTAAATGCAGCATGTAACATACTAAGAAAAAGTAACCCTAATGATGAGATAATATCAAATTGGAGGGATAGCGGTCTAACAATACCA
>CAKPZU010000064.1 GCA_934215405.1 uncultured Bacilli bacterium
AAATTATTATTAATTTATAAAATTCTTACTTTTAAGCGTATTCATTATACCCCCCCCCCGTACTTTTTCAAGCATTTGTAAAAAGTCGTCGATTAAATGTAATAAAATAATCAAAATTTGAAAATGATAAGCAAACATTAATAGTGTTATCTTTCAAAAACTTATCAATATAAAAAAAAGTGAACCCTTTTCAAGTTCACTTTCATAATATAAATATTCATAATTTAATACATTAATAAACCAAACACACCAGTTACTGTACTTACAATTCCAATACTTAATATGTAGTTTTGTGATGTAAATTTAAATAATAATGCTACCATTACCCCTGTTGCTATTAATAGTAATGAATAACTAATATTTCTAGTCATTGCAACTTTACTTCCTTTTTTTACTAAAAAATAAATAAATATTGTGATTCCATAAATACCAATTAAAATACCAAGAATTAAATAAAACCATTTACTAATAGTACTTGCATAAATACATACAACAATACCAAGTGCTAGTAAAATTAATCCTACTAAGAAATATACTAAAGCATCCTTAAGTTTATCTTTTATACCAAATCTTTTAACATTTGTTGAAATAAAATAAACTCCAACTAAAGCTAATAAGATAGCTATTAATTGCATTGTAATTGTTGTAACATTCATATTTAGCATTAATAGCATAATTCCAATAAAAGCACTTATTAATCCTATAACTCTTAATGTTTTATTAGAAAACAAGTAATTCTTTTTTGTTGTAATTTCATTTGCCATAATTATTCCTCCTTGTTTTCTTTTATTGTATCACAATTATGCTTATTTAATACTTTATTTGCCATATAATCACCAAATAAAACTACAAATACCCCAATTGCAAAGCTAATTATTGAAAAAACAATTACTAAAGCATTAAATGTGACAGTATAATTTGTCATTGTTTTATAAATTATACTAAATGGTGAAGCAACTAATAATCCTAAAATTGTAACATATACTGTTTTTGGAAATTTTTCAGTTAACTTAATTATTAGTTTTGAAACAAATACTAATCCTATAATACAGCCTATTGCAAATGATACAATTACAAATACCATATTAAAATAATTAGCCATTGAAAAATTAAATATATTTTTTAGAAATGTTTTTATCGTTTCCATCAAAAAAGCATAGTATCCAAAAGCCATTAAAACCAATGAACCACTAACACCTGGAATAACCATTGCTGAGGAACAAATAATACCTAAAAACAGCATTAAGAAATAAATACCTACACTATAAGAAACCTCACTATTACCCTCTTTGCTAATAAAAGGTAAAATTACAATAATAGCAATTGCTACAATAAAGGAAATAATATCAGCAATTTTAAGTTTTCCTTCCTTAGAGCTTTTATAAATTGAAGGCATGCTACCAAATATCAAGCCCACAAAAAACATGATTGTAATAAATGGTATTACCTCAAGTAATTTTACAATAGCAAATAAAGCAAATACTACGCCAATTGCTATTCCTAAAAATAACGACCAGCATTTTTTAAAAACATCCTTAAAATGAGTAAAGACATTAGCAAAAGCATAAACAAATAAATCGTAAATCTTAAGCATAACAGCCATTGTGCCACCTGAAAATCCAGGTATTACATTAGCAATGCCAATACAAGCACCTTTTAAAATGTTAATAAGATGCTTCATGTTTATTTCTCCTTACTTTCTTCAAGTAATTCTTCAATATGTCTATAGTTTTCAATAGATTCATCTAATTTAAAAACAATTTCTGGAACCTTTCTTAATTTAACTTCATGTCCAAGCTCTGTTCTAACAAAGCCTTTAATTTTATTTAAGGCTTCAAACTTTTCATGATTCTTATCATTTAAAATTGATACATAAACATAACAATACGATAAGTCTCTTGTAACTTTGGCCGCAGTTACGGTAACAAAGCCTATTTTATCGCTTTTTACCTTATATTGAATAATATCTGAAATAGCCTTTTGAGCAATGCTTGATAATCTATCAGCTCTTTTTTCATTCATAATAACACCTAATCTCTTGCAACTTCTTGCATTTCATAGCCTTCAATAATATCGGCTTCTTTAATATCATTATAGCCTGCAATCATCATGCCACATTCATAGCCTTCTTTAACTTCCTTAACATCATCTTTAAATCTCTTTAAAGAAGATAATTGGCCTTCATATACAACAATACCAGCTCTAATTAATCTAACCTTAGCATTAGCCTTAATATAGCCTAAAGTAATGTAACATCCAGCAATTACACCAGTTTTTCCAACCTTAAATGTTTGACGAACTTCAGCTTGACCTGTAACAACCTCTTTATAAATTGGCTTTAGCATACCTTTCATAGCAGCTTCCATTTCTTCAAGAAGATTGTAAATAATATTATGTAGACGAATATCAACGCCTTCTTCAATTGCTTTTTTTCTAACTACAGCATCTGGACGAACGTTAAATCCATAAATAATTGCATTACTTGCGCTAGCTAATAACACATCAGATTCAGTAATAGCTCCTGCATATGAAGCAATTACATTTACACTAACATCTTCAACCTTTAGTTTTTCTAAAGCACTCTTTACAGCCTCAGCTGATCCTTGAACATCGGCTTTTATAATAACATTAATTGTTTGATGCTCACCAGATGTTGCCATAAATGATTCAAGTGTATTAGCGCTAGTTGCTTTTCTTTCAGCTAAAATTTTAGTCTCTTTTCTTCTAATTGCAATATCACGAGCCATTTTTTCACTTTCAAAGGCCATAAATTTATCACCAGCAACTGGTACATCTTGTAAGCCTGATACCTCAACTGGTGTTGAAGGTCCAGCTTCTGATAATTGTCTTCCTAAATCATCACGTAATTGTCTAATTTTACCAAAGCATGTTCCAGCAACTACAGAATCTCCAACTCTTAACGTACCATTTTGAATTAAAAATGTAGCAATTGGTCCTCTTTGCTTATCAAGTTTTGCTTCAACTACAGTTCCCATAGCATATCTATTAGGGTTAGCTTTTAAATCTTCAAGTTCAGCAGCAAGTAAAATTGTTTCAAGTAAATCATCTAATCCCTCACCAGATTTAGCAGAGATTTTACGATAAATTGTGCTGCCTCCCCATTCTTCAGGCATTAATCCCAAATCAGACATTTGTTGAACAACTCTATCATAATTAGCTGTTGGCTTATCCATTTTATTAACAGCTACAATAATTGGAACATTAGCAGCCTTAGCATGGTTTACAGCCTCAATTGTTTGTGGCTTTACACCATCATCAGCAGCAACTACAATAATAACTATGTCGGTAATTTTAGCTCCACGTGCTCGCATTTCTGTAAAGGCTGCATGTCCTGGAGTATCAATAAAGGTGATTTTACTTCCTTTTACAACAGTTTGGTAAGCACCAATATGTTGAGTAATACCACCAAATTCCCCAGCAACAACCCTTGATTTACGTATAGCATCAAGCAATGTTGTTTTACCATGGTCAACGTGTCCCATAATAGTTACTACTGGAGGTCTACTTACTAATGATTTTGGATCATCATTAATTTCCATATCCTCAAAATTTTCAAGTTCGACAACTTTTTCTTTTTGAACCTCATAGCCATATTTTAAAGCTACAAGTTCAATATAGTCATCATTTAATGTTGTGTTAACATTAACCATTATTTTTTCCAAAAATAAAGAACGAACAACATCAACTGCACTAATACCTAATTTTTCAGCAAGTTCAGTGACAGTAAGTGGACCACTATATACTAAGACCCCATCGTTTAATTTGTTTTTTATGTCTTGTTTATTCATTTTATGGCTATTTACATTGGAAATTAAAGAACCTTTTCTCTTGTTATTGTTGTGCGATTTTCCACTATTATTAGTGGGCTTTTTGCCATAATTGCTATTCCCCATAATGATATCCTCCTTTATTTAAATTTTCCTTAAATTTTTTAGCTAAATTAACATCTAATATTCCAAATGATGAAATATTTTTAGAAAACAAAGAATATAATTCAGCCTTATTAAACAATTCTATATAACTAACATTATTAGAATTGCATTTATCAATAATCTTTTTTTTATTAGCACTGCCAGCATCGTTAGCTATAACTACGATGCTAGCACGCTTTGACCTTATATCAAATAAAAGTGTTTCCCCAAATGAATATTTATTAGCCTTTATACAAATACGAATTGTATTGTAAAGTAAAGTATTATTCACTTAATATGACCTTTCTAATTCTTTCATAAACAGAAAGAGGAATTTCACATTCTAAGGCTCTTTCTAAACTTTTATTTTTTATAGCTAAGTCTAATACCTCAATGCTTTTTTTAATATAAGCCCCTCTACCATTGGCTTTTGAACTTAAATCTACAAAAACCTCATTATCACTGTTTTTTACAATTCGAAGTAAATCCTTTTTAGGAAGCCTTTCTTGTGTTACTACACATTTCCTTAATGGTATTTTTTTTATCATTTTTTACTCCAAATTACTTTTCATCATCATAGTAATCATCGAACTCATCGTAATCGATGTCATCATCATATTTGTTTGCTTCTTCAGCTTCCTCTTCCTCTTGGAAGGCACGTAATTCTTCTTCAGTGTAAACTGGTAATACTGATGATGGAGTAGTAGTAGGCTTCTTAACAACTTCTTCTTCCTCTTCTTTTTCAGTGAACTTCTTATTATATTTCTTCTTAGTTGGTTTTTCTTCAACTGTTGTAGAAGCATTTAAAGCAGCCTCAAGCTCACTAAACATATTTGGAGTCTTAGCTTTAGTTGGTTTAACTTCAATTTTTTCTTCTTTTACTTCTTCAATTGCTGGTTCTTCAATAGGTTTAACCTCTTTAATTTCAACTGCTGGTTCAACAATTGTTGAAGGCATTTCTTTAACTTCAGTATTTTCAACAACAACTTCTTGTTCTTTAGGCTCTTCTTCAATAACTGGAGTTTTAATAGTACGACCCTTTTTAGCATTTTCCATAAGCTTAATATCTTCAATTGTTTGATATTCATAATTATTAGCTTTAGCATCGCTTACTGATTTAATATCAATTTTCCAGCCAGTTAATCTTACTGCTAAATTAACGTTTTGAGCATCCTTACCAATTGCTAGTGAATATTGTTCATCAGCAACAATTGCTCTACAAGCTTTATTTTCTTCATCTAATAATTGAACGCCAACAATTACTGCAGGCTTTAAGGCATCAGCAACATATAATAATGGATTGTCACTATAATTTACAACATCAATTCTTTCATTACCAATTTGTGATAAAACACGAGCAATTCTTGAACCATGTAAGCCAATACATGAACCACTAGGATCAATATTTGGATCCTTTGAATATACAGCAACCTTAGTTCTTGAGCCAGGCTGACGTGATACGCCCTTAATTTCAACAATTCCTTCATTAATTTCAGAAATATCCTGTTCCATTAGCTTTGTAATAAAACGTGGATTTGTTCTTGAAACAATAATTGGAGCTCCTGTAGCTGTTTTATCAACCTCTTCAACATATACCTTTACTGTTGAGCCAATTTTTAAAACCTCATTTGGTAGCATATTGCTTCTGCTTAAATAAGCATTTGTCTTTCCACCAATTTTAATAATACAATGCTTTGCTTCTACAGCCTCAACAACACCTGTTAAAACATCGCCAACCTTATCAGAAAATTGATCAACTACTAATTGCTTTTCAGCTTCTCTTAGTTTTTGCTTAAATACGCTTTTAGCTTGCATTGCAGCAGCTCTTCTAAAGCTTGAAATATCAATTGGTGTTTCAACAACATCTCCAACATTATAATGGATGCCTGTTTCTTCAAAAGCTTCCTCTGGATCTGTTTCAAAAACATCATCAGTAATTTCAGCAACAACATTTTTGATTTTAGCCATTTTAATAACACCAGTATTTAGGTTAATATCAACCTTAATTACAGTGTCAGTATAGTCATCACTATACTTAAAATAAGCTTTCTTTAAAGCTTCACTCATTGCATCAACAACAACACTTTCAGGAAGACCCTTTGCTTCACAAAGTTCCTTTAATGCTAATGCAATATTTTTTGTTTCATCTACTACTTCAACTTTTTTTCTTGGCATATTAATTTCCCCTTAAAATTTTACCGCAAGATGCGCCTTATCTATTTGTTTAAAATTTATAATAACTTTTTTAACTCTTGTTTTATCTTTATATGATAATTCTATATTATCATCATTTACTGCCACTAAATCACCAGTATACTTATCATTCTTTAATTCATCTTTTTCCTTTAGGTACACTGTAATATATTGACCAATATTTTCCTTATATTCATCAATATTTCTAATTGGCCTTTCAATTCCAGGAGAGCAGACATCTAACACATATGCATGATCAATTGGATCAATTTCATCAAGTTTGGCTGAAATCAAATTGCAAATAACCTCAGCGAGTTCAAAGTCCATGGTTTTATCATGCCTTTCAATGCTTACCCTTAAAAACCATGTTCCATCTTCCTTGACATACTCTAAATCATACAAATTTAAATCATTATCTTGTACTATTTTTTCAATATATGGTCGTACAATTTCAACAACATTTGTTTTCATAGATTCCTCCCTAATAAAACAAAGAGTGAGGTAGCCCTCACTTCTACACATATATTACATTATTTTTGCCATTAAATCAAGATTTAATTACAAATAATTAACAATTTTAACAAATTAAAAACCACCGCACATAGTTGGTTCCTTAAGGCTGCTGTATTCCTACTCTGACCTGGTTCGAAATTGCCTATCACGATGGCAATAATATTATACACTAAAATGATAAAAAATAGAATAATTTTGTTTATAATAAAATATTTATCCTATTTTGAAGTAAAAAAATCAAATTTTTTTATAATATTTTTTAAAAAAACTATATTATTTTAATAAAGAAAATGCTAAAATAGAAACGTCAATCGATTTAGATTACATTTGTTTTATAAAAAAATTTATTAGGAGGTTACTATTATGGCAAACGCATATGCTTTAAGCCAAATTAAAAACATTGCAATTTTAGGACATCAAGGTGCTGGTAAAACTTCAATTCTTGAGTCAATGCTATTTGCAAGCAAAAAAATTTCTGCTAAAGGAAAAATTGATAGTGGAAATACAGTATCAGATTATACAAAAGAAGAAAAAGATTCTAAAATGTCTATTTATTCATCTATTTGTTCAATCGAAAAAGATAATAATAAGATTAATTTTTTAGATACTCCAGGTTTCTTTGATTTCGTTGGTGAAGTATTAGCTCCACTTTCTGTTGCATCAACAGGACTAGTTGTTGTAAGACCACGTAGTGTTGAGGTTGGAACAAAAAGAGCTTATAAATTTATTAAAGATTTTAAAAAGCCATGTATTGTTGTTGTAAATAAGGTTGATAAAGATAACGTTGATGTTGAAAAAACATTTGCATCTTTACAAACATTATTCAATGGCAAATGTGTAATGGTTAATGAACCAAACGCTGTTTCAGGAGGATTCACAGCAGTTGTTGATAAAATTGATGAAAAAATTGATGAATTAACTGAAAAGGTTGCTAATTGTGATGATGAAATCATGATGAAGTTCTTAGAAGGCGAAGAAGTTGGTGCTGATGAAGTTAAAAATGTTTTAACTAAGGCTATCGCTGCTGGAGAATTAATCCCAGTATTATTCACATCAGCTGATAAAAATGTTGGTATTAATGAATTAGTTGACTTTATAGTTAAATATGCCCCTGCAGTTGATACAATGAGTGACGTTAAGGATGATGCTACTACTGGAGCATTTGTCTTTAAAACAATCGTTGATCCATTCCAAGGAAGAATTTCATACGTTCAAGTTAAAAGTGGTACTTTAGCTGCTAATAGTGACTTATATGATGTTACTAAACAGGTTAAAATTAAAATTGGCCCATTATCATATCCAAATGGTAAGGAATTAACTCCTACTACACAAGTTAGCGCTGGTGATATTTGTGTTGTTACAAAGGTTGAGCAATTAGATACAAATGATACATTTGGTGATGCCTCAATTCAAGCTTACAGCCCAATTAAATTCCCTCAACCAGTTGTTTTCTTTGGCGTTAGAGTTGATAACAAAAATGATGAGCCAAAGGTTTCTGAAGGCTTAAAGAGAGCTGCTATTGAAGACCAAACTATTTCTGTTGAAAGAATTCCAGAAACAAAGCAATTATTAGTTGGTTGTCAAGGTGGTACACACATTGATACTATTTTAAATAAGATTAAAACAAATTATAAATGTCAAGCTACAACTGAAGATGCAAAAGTTCCATATAGAGAAACAATTAAAGGCAATTCAGATGTTGAAGGTAAGCATAAGAAGCAATCAGGCGGTGCTGGACAATATGGTGACGTTTGGATTAGATTCTCTCCATCTGAAAAAGAATTTGAATTCGTAAACTCTGTATTTGGTGGTTCAGTTCCAACAAACTTCATTCCAGCTGTTGAAAAAGGCTTAATTGAAGCATGTAAAACTGGTATTTTAACAGGAAACCCTGTTGTTAATATTAAATGTGATTTATATGATGGTGGATATCACCCAGTTGATTCAAATGAAATTTCATTTAAGATTGCTGCATCACTTGCTTTTAAAGCAGGTATGGAAAAGGCAAAGCCTATCTTACTTGAACCAATTCTTAAGATGACTATCGTAATTCCAAATGAATTCGTTGGTGATGTTATGTCTAATATTTCAAAGCATAGAGGACTTGTTGGTGAATTCTCTGTTGAAGGTGAAAACCAAGTTATTACAGCTGAAATCCCACAAATCGAATTATCTAAGTGTGTTGTTGAATTAAAGACATTAACACAAGCTCAAGCTGATATTACTCATGAATTCTTACGTTACGCTGAAGTTCCACGTGAACAAGCAGAAAAGATCATTGCAGAATATAAAGCTGCTCACGCTAATTAATAAATATTCAAAAACAAATGCTACTAGGTGACTTTACTTAGTAGCATTTTTGTTATTTAATTCATCTATTTTTTCTTGAATTCTACTTTTAACTAATTTTATTAATTCATGCTTTCTTAAATTACAATATTCATCATAATAAATTGGCTTTAAATAGTGTACCTCACAGCTTACTTTTTTTAAGGAGTTAACATTATATACCTTATATGTTTCATATAAGCAAATTGGAACTATTGGACATTTACTTTGATAAACAACATTTAAGCACCCACTATGGAAATCCTGTAGAGTATTTTTATTATCCTTATAATATCCTTCTGGGAAAATTAAATAATTTTTACCATTTTTAATATCATTAGCTACATCATTAAAAATAGAAATTGTTTCACGATAATTAGTTTTTTTTATGTATTTACATTCAAGTAAATCTAAAAATCTTCTTTCTAAAGGAAAATTACTTCTTGTTACATCAACTATAGCTGAAAAAGGCACATCACATGAATTAATAATTGCTAAGCCATCAAATCTTCCTTGATGGTTACTAAGCATTACATAGCTAGATTCATTAGGAATATTTTCCTTATTAAAAGCTTTAACAGTTGCTCTATTTCTTTTAGTAATTTTTTTAATTATTCTTTTAACAATTTTATATTTATTTTCGCAGCTTTCATTTTTATTTCTTTTCATTAAAAAATAAAAGTATATACAAATATGTAAATTAAAAATTATTGTTAATAAAAACCTTAACACGCTCTTTACCTATTTTACATGAACTTCATATTTTAAAACATTGCTAATAGTTTCACCATCAATTTGTAAAGCCTGTGGCTTATCAAATTCAACAATAATATCTTTTCCTTGTCTTATTTCAACCATTTCAGTATGCTTAACATGCTCACCTTTAAAAATCGAAGGAAAAACCATTAATGTTTTAAGCTTTCCACTTTTATACATAACAACATTGCTTACTAAATTATCTTCATCAAGACGATTTTGAGATGGAGCAACCATCATTCCGCCACCATAATATTTACCCTTCATTGTTGGAGCAAGTCATACCCTTTTATAGATTTTACTAACACCATCAACAGTAATTTTAGCATTTGGCGCTTTATAGTGGAATAATAAGCCTTTAATAGCAATAGATGTATAATTAACATCCTTTTTGTTTAAAGCATGTAATCTATCGCCTTCTTCACAGCAATAGCCATCAATTCCAAAGCCAATGCCATTAATAAAGAAGTATTTCTTTCCATTAACAAGTACATATGGTAAATTCTTAATTAATTGATTTAATAAAACTCTGCCATTTTCACTTTTTTCCTTAACATCATTAAAAAAGTCATTTCCGGTTCCTGAAGGATAAAAATAGAAATTACAAGGCAATTTAATACCATCTACAGCATTAATAAAATGGTTAAGCGTTCCATCACCACCAATAATTGTTACTGTATCATTTTTTGCTAAGCTATAAAGAAATTCTCTATAATTATCATTAAATGATATTACATCTATTTCTTTATAATCCTTTAAAGAAAAGGCATTTTTATAATTAACTAAAGCATCTTGATATTTTCCTGAATTTGATTTAGTGTTGTAAAGAATATAATTCATCTTCGTCGCCATCTTTCGTATTATTACTTTCTAAATTCATTTTATTTAACAAAGTATCTCTAAAAATTTTTGAAATTGCAAAAGTGTTTAAATCCTTATAATCTTCATAATTCAATACCTTTAAAATATTCATTTCGACAACTGTTCTTTTAAAAGGAAAGTTTTTATGAATTTTATTTAAGTTATGCATTTCACATATAACTATAGGGCATTTTGACATCAATGCCACATTAAAGCAACCAACTCTAAATGGTAATAGCTGGATTGGATCCTTTTTATTTCTAGTTCCCTCTGGTGCAACTCCTACACAATAGTTATTATTTTGTAAATACTTAGCTGCTCTAACAATTGATTTTAAAGCATTACGATTATTTTCTCTATCTATTGGTATAAAGCAATCTCCAGCTATTATTCTTCCAGCAATTGGAATTTTAAAATTTTCAGGCTTTGATATATGAATTAGGTCATAATCCTTTAAGATATAAGATTGAACTATAGGATCAAAATTTGATGTATGGTTATAAACAAGCATAAATTTTTTATCCCCTAATAGCTCAAGGCCACTAACTTTAATTTTAACATGTGCTAAATCAAGT
>CAKPZU010000065.1 GCA_934215405.1 uncultured Bacilli bacterium
AGCTAATGTTATTGATGAATTAAAGGATTTATACTTAAATGATGCCATTTTTGAAATTAGCTTTAAGGATAATACATCTTTAAGCAGTGATGGAATTGATGATGTCGAATTTTATATGTCTGCTAATAAAGGCGTACCACTAATGCCCTTAATAAAGGTGGCCTCAGGAGGAGAAGCAAGCAGAATTATGCTAGGCTTAAAAAGCTCCTTTAGTAAGCTTTCAATGACTGATATTATTATTTTTGATGAAATCGATACTGGAGTTTCAGGTAAAGTTGCCTTAGCCATAGGAAGAAAAATGGCAAAAATTGCTAAAAATTGTCAAGTCCTTGCTATTACTCATTTACCTCAGGTGGCAGCCCTTAGTGATCATCATTTTTACATAAGCAAAGCTTACAAAGATAAAAAGACAATAACTAATGTAAAAAAACTCAATAATAATGAAAAAATCTATGAAATTGCTAGATTATTATCTGGCGATGAAATTACAAATAGCTTTTTAGAATCTGCTAAGGAGTTAATATCTTCCAAATAATTTTTGAATAATAATCTTTTTTATAATTGCTAAACTAGTAATAGGAGGTTTTTATGAAAAAGATTATTTTTACGCTTATATTATTACTTTTGCCAAATAATGTAATTTTGCACGAGGATGTTGCAAACATTATTCCTGGTGGTGAAAATATTGGAATTGAAATAAAGCCTAAGGGTGTAGTAGTAATTGGTAGCTATGATGTAACCTTAAAGAATATAAAATATAATCCAGCAAAGGATAGTGATATTATAAAAGGCGATTTGATTTATATGGTTAATAAAGATTTAGTTGATGATGTTTCATCAATGCTAGATGCAATAAAAAAGTATATAAATGATGATTATGTTAACTTAAAGATATTAAGAAATAATCAAGAAATTACAAGAAAGCTAAATTTAATAAGAACTAGCTCAGCTAATACAATAAAGACTGGTTTACTTGTTAAAGAACGAATACTAGGTATTGGTACAGTTACATTTTATGATAGTGAAAGTAAAATTTATGGAGCATTAGGGCATAAGCTAATTGATAATGATTTTTCAAGTATTACTGATGTTAATAGTGGAACTATATTTGCTTCAAATGTTACTGGAATTAATAAATCATATTTTGGAAATGTTGGTGAGCTAATTTCTACAATTAACGAAAATGAAAAGCTAGGAAATGTCTTTTTAAATACTGATTATGGTGTATTTGGCCATTATAATGAATGCCCAGATAAGGATGCCTTAGAAACTTTAAAAAGAGATGAGGTAAAACTTGGCAATGCTTATATTTATACAACGCTTGATGGCAGTAAAGCTAAGCAATATAGCATTGAAATAACATCACTATTAAAGCAAGATAAAATATCAACAAAGGGAATTTCGTTTAAGATTACTGATAAGGAACTATTAAATAAAACTGGTGGAATAGTTCAGGGAATGAGCGGATCACCTATTATCCAAGATAATAAAATAGTTGGTGCTGTAACGCATGTCTTAGTAGATTCTGTCAAAAGAGGCTATGGTATATATATTGATTTCATGCTTGAAACTGCAAAAATAGGCTAAATAATTCCTATTTTCTATAGGATGAAAAACTACAAAACGAGACAATTTGAAACATAATTGTTATTCGTTTTTTTATTTTTGACAGATATTTTATAATCTAACCAGGAGGACGATTTTTATGGAAAGAAATAATGTTGTGATTATTGAAAATGTGTATTCTGATTTAGAAAAGCTTGTTAACACTTTCAATAGTAATTGTAGCTTTAATGTTTTAAGTACTTTTGATAGCTTAAACGCTTTTGTTGAGTTTAGTGAAAAAAAGAGTACTAGAATTGATTATTTGGTTGTTGATATATTTATGCCTTGTATCACACCAATACAATTATTTAGAGGATTAGCAAAATATAGAAAGCAAATCAAAAAAATAATATGCGTTGGTGGAATTTGTAGTGATGAAATTCTTAATTGTATGAATCATTATGGCGTAAATTATTATATATCAAAGCCAATTAATGAAGCAAAGCTTGCTGCTAATTTACAGGAATTTCTATTTTATAATAAAGAAAGAAATACATATTCAAGTAAGGTATTATCAAATTCCTATGTTGAAAAAGAAATTACAGCTATTTTACATGAGGTTGGTATACCAGCTCATATAAAAGGATATTTATTTTTAAGGGAAGCTATATTTCGTGTATATAAGCAACAGGATTATTTAGGGCAAATAACTAAAAATTTATATCCAGATATTGCTAAAAAATTCACATCATCATCAGCGAGGGTTGAAAGAGCTATTCGTCATGCTATTGAGGTTGCCTGGAATAGAGGTAATGTTGATTGTATAGATAATATTTTTGGCTATACGATTAGTGCAGATAAAGCAAAGCCAACAAATTCTGAATTTATTGCAATGATAGCTGATAAGCTAATAATTGATCATAATATGAAAAGAGAGAATTTAGATTTTGTACAGGTAGTATAAATATCTAGTGATAAGTATATTCAATTTTGTACAGTGAAATTTTAAATTAGCGAAAATGCTAAAATAGTAAACAAAATGAGAATATTAATTAAATCAGCCATTTGATAAATATGCAAGTGGCTATTTTATTTAAATAATTTTATCGTTATGATGCATAACAAGCCTAATTGAAAATTATATAAAGTTAAAATTGAACATAATAATTAAAAATGTTATAATACTATTCGTAACACATAAAAAAGATATTTACATAAAGCATTATTTAATAAAACAAAAATATATATTGCTGATTTTTCTTTATATAATGTATTACCATTTATTAATTAAAAACGAAAGGTTGGTGTGTGCATGTTAAATTGGCTAAAATACACATTTGGAGGTTTTTTCTCAAACAAGCTTTTAAAGGAAGGACAAAATAGAAAATTTTGGAATGTTTTATTTTCATTATTAATGACTGTAATTATTTTAACTGCTTTTTTTGTAACAGGAGTAAATGCATCCTTTAAAACGCAATATAATGCTTCAACAAAATTTAAGGATTTTGCTTATAATATTTTCTATAATGAAAATGAAGAAAATAGAATTAATATTATGACTTATCAAACAACATCTTCTACAACTAACAAGGAAGTTGTTAAAGGAAAGGCAATAAAGTATTTATCAGTTAATGATGAAGCTTTAATTAATACTTTTGAAAATGAAGCTGATAAGGCTATTTATTCAAAAAATAATTACAATTTAATTATTGATACTAGAGAAGCAACGGAAACATTTTTTGCTTTTGATGTACTATACAAATCAAAGACAGATGAAAATGATATTCTTAAATTTGATCAATATAATGAATTGTCAGCAACTAATCAAGATAAATATGAATTTTATAAAATTGATATTAGAAATGAAAAGCTTGAATTTACTAAGGAAGATATAAGCAACAAGCAATCTTGGCTTGAAGAAAATTATGTTAAGAACTTAGATAAAGATAGTAACGAAAAGAAAAGCTATGATGAATTAGTAAAAAAGCAAGCCGAAGATGAAAAAGCCTTTAATAATGGTATTTATCAATTATATACTACTGTAAAATATAAAAATGTAAGTAATTTCTTTGTTCCTACAAATAGTACATATTATCAAAGTAAATATTTAACTGTTAATAGCAATGGTGATTATGATCAAAATGACTTTTTAATTATCACTAATGATTGGGTAATCGCTTCATATACTTCTGATAAGAATTATAATGTATCTTTTTATGGCTATTATGATTATTTTTCTAAGGATTATTTCTTATATAATGCTCAAAATGCAAATAATGAAAGCCAAGTAAAAGGTAACGTTGATAGCTTCTTTATAGAAACTGCTTCAGCAAGTGATGGAATTAGAGGAATATTAATTTGCATGCAAATATTCCGCTTTATGCCAACTATTTTAATTGCTATGGCATTATTAGCATTATTCTTATTCTGCATTAGCAAAATTAAACATAGAAGATATGCTTTAACATATCTAAATGCCTTTAAAATTGTTTCAGGCATGCTAATTCTAGCCTCAGCTATTGCTGGATGTGTTACAATGATTCTATGCTTTGTAACTGATACAACTCTATCTTTAAATATAGGTAGCTGGTTAATTCTATCATGCCTTGGTATTAGAACAATAGTCTTTGTAATAATTGAAGCTATTTGCTATAAAAAGGATCCATTATATGATGCAGTTCGAACTGTTAGCACATCAGCTACTTCTACTATTTCTACAGATAGTACTAATAACTTAAATGATTTATCAAAGGTTGATACAGGAACAAAAGTAATTGTTAATGACAATGTTGATGATTCAGATGAGGAAAAAATGGAATTATTATAATATTAATTGCTAAGTCAATTTATGGCTTAGCTTTTTTTATTTATTAGGAAATCCTATTTTAGAGATGATGGTAAAAAAAGCCACCTGATTCATTATCAAATGGCAATTTTATTACTTTTAATATTTAATAATACCATATCGAGTACAAGTAAGATTATAGTTATTTAAGTAAAAGGGTAATGATTGTAACTATAGATCAATAAAAAATGAAATTTTCATCCCCTTAAGTGATTAAAAATCACATTTGCTATTTCATCATTTTTTTTGATTTCATATTATAAAATGGTGATATTATGAAAATTAGTTTATGTATGATTGTAAAAAATGAAGAAAGCAATTTAAATAGATGCTTAAAATCAATTTATAATGCTGTTGATGAAATTATTATTGTAGATACTGGAAGCAATGATAAAACAAAAGAAATTGCAAAATTATATACAAACAAAATATACGATTTTAAATGGGAAAATGATTTTGCAAAAGCAAGAAATTATAGCTTAAGTAAAGCAAAGTATGATTATATTTTGTGGCTAGATGCCGATGATTATTTAACACAAAATAATAACATTAAGCTTATAAAATTAAAGGAAAATGCTAAAAATGATATTGATTTTTATTATTTTTTATATAATTTTAATGAAAACTATGCTCCTTTTTACCGAGAGCGTCTTTTTAAGAAGAATAAAAAAGCTAAATTTAAAGGGAAGGTGCATGAAGCAATAATTCCTTATGGAAAAATAAAATATTGTGATATTGTTATTACTCAAAATGATAATAATAAGCCTTTAAACAAGAGAAATCTATTAATTTATGAAGGCATGAATAAAAAACGTTTTTCAACAAGAGATTTATATTATTATTCAAGGGAACTATTTCGCCACCAAAAATATGATGAAGCAATTACTTATCTTAATAAATTTCTTAAAAGGAATGATTCTTACATTGAAGATTTTATTGATGGTTCAATAATATTAAGCAAGGCCTTGTATATAAAAAACAATTATAATAAGGCATTAATGGTTTTATTTAATACCTTTAATTATGATATTCCAAGGATTAATGTATTAAATGAAATAGCCAACATATATTATCTTAATGAGGATTATATTAAAGCAATATATTATTATAAATTATCCTATAGTTCAATTTCTATGTTTAAAAATAATAGCTTTATTGCTAAAGATCAATTAGGCTATTATCAATGCATCTCATTATGTGTATGCTATTTTAAAATAAATAAATATAAGAAATCCTTATATTATAATGAACTAGCATATAAATATAAAAAGGATGATAAGCTTTATTTAAATAATAAAAAAATAATCGAGGGATTTTTAAAATAGAAAAAAACCTATTTCTTTAACTTTATTTATTGTATAATAAATAAGAAGAGAGGTTATGCCTATGTTAAAATTGTTCTATTTCTCTATTAATATTACAATAATTATTGTTATAGTTGCTGTTGTTTTATTAATTGCTTTAATAATTTCATTATTAATTTATAAGTTTTCTAATAAAAAATATTATTTAAATAAATTAGATGCCTTATTAAACAAAATTAGTATTAGCAATAAAACGCAAATTGAATCATATTTAAATCGTTTAAATGCCATTGCAAATCGCAATGATGATTACATTGAGATTGAAAGTAAATATAAAGAAAGATTTGATGAGCTAGATGTTGATAAGCGAGATGCCTTATTATTAAAGCATAGCGAGCTAAAAGAAAAAATTGCCACCACCCCAAAGCTAAATAAGGAGCTAATAGATAAAATAAAGGCCTTTGAAAATGATGTTGAAATGTATTCATTAGAATGTGATGCCTTAAGTAAAGATTTAAAGCAGGTTTTCTTAGAGGCTGATGAACTAAGAATTGAATTAACTAAATATCAAAATCAATATCAAGAGGTATTAAATGATGTTGCAAAATATAATCAATCCTTATCAATTTGTCTTGATGAATTAAACAACTATTTAAATAACATAGAAATGTATTTTGAACTTTTAGATGATAATATTATTGCAGCATCCTATGATCTTGCTAAAAAGAATCTACAGGACATTAAAGGTATGCTTTCTAATGTCTATGGAAATATTGAATTAATTGCCCAATATTGTAATAAGGTTGATGTTTTAATTCCTCAGCAGCTAGATGATCTATTAGAAAAAAATGATAAGCTTGAAAGTGAAGGCTATGTTGTTTCTCATGCTAATGTCTATGAATTTATTGATAATACTAATAAGCTATTGAATCAATGCCGTAGTAACTTTAAACTATTATCATTTGGCAATTTTGATGAAATATTTAATGAAATACAAAATAAAATAGCTGAAGTTCATGCTCATTTAGATAACGAGGTATTAGCCAAAAATGAGCTTGATGAAAAATATAAGGTTGTAAGCGTAAAAATAGAAAATGCTGAAAATGATTTTATAAAAACAAAACGTCAATTCTTAAGAATGGTTGATTATTATAAACTTCCAGAAGAAATTAATCTACGCTTTGATAATTTTATAAAAAATGCAACATATTTAGCAGATTTAAAAAGAGAATATGACGGTTATGTTATTGTAAACGCAAAGATTCCTGCTTCATTTATGCTTGAAAAGGTAGGAAAAATGGATACTATTAGTAGTGAGATACTTTCTGATATTGAATATTTCACTTCATATTTTCAAGATATAAAAACTTATGCAGAAAAAGCATTTAATAGGATTAATGATTTAACTACTTCATTAATAATGCTAAATGGTAGACTTAGAAAGTGTAAATGCTTTGCAGTATATAATAAGTATGCTAGCTCAGTTAATAATACATTAAATCAATTAGACGAATATAAAAAACTTTTACTTTTAAAGCCAATTGATCTTGAAAAGCTTTTAACGGATTTTTCAACAATTGAAGCTTATTCAATTGATTTAGTAAAAAATATTAATATCGACTTTGATAATTATGAAACAGTAAAAAAATGTATTATTTTTACTAATCCACTAAGATATCAATTTGCCGATGTTGATTTATCATTACGTGAGGTTGAGGATTTATTTATAAAGGGTGAATACACTTTAGCTCAGGAAAAGATTAATTATATATTAAATAATTATCATCCTGCTGCCTATGATTCATTTAAGGGGCAATAATTATGGAATTATATCTTGATAATGCAGCAACAACATATGTGTATGAAGAAGTTTTAGAATATTATTATAATATTTTAAAAAATTATTTTGCTTCAACTGGTTCACTTCATAAATTAGGACAACAATCTTTAGCCTTAGAGCTTGAGGCTAAATATAAAATTTCTTGCTTATTAAATGTGAAGCCTACTGAGATATTATTTAATAGTGGAGCAACTGAGGGTAATAATTATGCTATAAAGGGCGTAGCCTTAAATTATAAAAAAAGAGGTAAAACAATTATTACGAGTAAGGTTGAGCATCCATCAGTACTTGAATGCTTTAAGCAACTTGAAAAAGATTATGGCTTTAATTGTATTTACTTAGATGTAGATGAAAATGGAATTGTTGACCTTGAGCAATTAAAGAGTGTATTAAATGATGATGTAATATTAGTTTCAATTATGTATGTTAATCATGAAGTTGGAGCAATAATGCCAATAAAGGAAATACACGAAATTTTAAAAAATTATCCTAAGGTAATTTTCCATAGCGATATAACTCAAGCTATTTGCAAATGTGACGTCAATTTTAGCTATCTAGATATTGCTACTATGTCTGGCCATAAAATTCATGGGCTAAAAGGTAGTGGCTTTATGTATAAAAAGGAAAAGGTTAATTTATATGAATTAATTTCTGGCCATCCTGCCTCTAACGCTATGCGTGCTGGCACATCGCCTTGGATGAATAATTTGGCATTAGCTAAGGCTTTAGAATTATCATTAAAGAATTATAGAGATAATGCTTTAAAATTAAAAGAATGTCAAATTAAAATAATTGCTGCGCTAAATAAAATTGATGGTATAGTTGTAAATACTGTTTTAGATAAATCGATTTATAGTATTATAAATTTTTCAGCAATCAATTATAATAGTGAGGTAATAATTAGGGCATTATCTTTTAAAAACATTTATGTTTCTTCACGCTCTGTATGTACAACTTCTAAGGATAGTCAAATATCATTAACTCTTAATGCTATGCACAAGGATTATAATGTTACGATTTCATCTATTAGAATAAGCTTAGATAAACCATTAAGCGATGAGGAAATTAACTATTTTATTACTTCCTTAAAGGAAGTCTTAAACAGTACAAGAAAGTAGGTATTAGAATGATTTATGATGAAATAATGGTAAGATATGGTGAGCTTACCTTAAAGGGAAAAAATAAACGTATGTTTATCGATACATTAGCAAATAATATAAGAATGTCTTTAGCAGATTATAAGGAATTAAAATTTGAAAAGCAACATGATAGATTTTATATAAAAATTAATGAAGCTAGTAATATTGATGACATTTTATTACGCTTAAGCAAAATACCTGGAATTCATAATTTTTCCTTGGTAAAAAAAGTAGAAAAGGACATAAATAAAATTAGCGACGTTTGTCTTTTAATTGTTAAGGAATTGGATTTAAACACCTTAAATACCTTTAAAGTCAAAGCCTCAAGAAATGATAAATCCTTTTATTTAATTAGTGATGAAATAAACAGGGAAGTAGCAACAGTTATTTTAAAAAACACTCCTTTAAAGGTAGATGTACACAATCCTAAAATTTTAGTTCGTGTTGAAATTAGATATGATGCTGCTTATGTTTCAATTAAAAACTTCGATGGTCTTGGAGGCCTTCCTCTTGGAACATCGGGTAAGGGATTATTGATGATATCTGGTGGTATTGATTCACCAGTTGCTGGCTATTTAATGATGAAAAGAGGAGTAAAGATTGAGGCAATTCATTTTTCAAGCCCACCGTACACTTCAGAAATGGCTGTTTATAAGGTAAAAACATTGCTTAAAAAGCTTGCTAAGGTGCAAGGACAAATTAAATTTATAAATATTCCTTTTACAGAGCTTCAATTAAAAATCTATGAGGTTTGTGGTGATAAATATGCAATTACCATAATGCGTCGTATGATGTATCGAATAGCTAGTATTGTTGCTAATAATAATAAATGTCAATGTATTGTTAATGGTGAATCTATTGGTCAGGTTGCTTCTCAAACACTTGATAGTATGAAAACTATTAATGAAGTTACTAATGCGACAATAATTAGACCATTAGCTGTTTTTGATAAGCTTGATATTATTAAGCTTTCTCGTGAAATTGATGCTTATGAAACTTCAATTATGCCTTTTGAGGATTGCTGTACTATTTTTGATCCTAAAAATCCTACAACTAAGCCAAAGCTAAGCGAATGCTTGAAATATGAAGAAAAATTTGATTACATGAGTATGATTAATGGTGCCATTAATAATGCTGAAGTTGAGTTAATTACTGTTGAGTAATTTAAATGAAAATTCTGGAAAAATGTTGACTGAAAAGTGGGGAAAAATGTTGACTGAAAACTAGGGAAAAATGTTGACATTTTTTCTTTTTAATTGTAAAAAACATGTGGTGATATTATGTATTATACAAGATATATTGAAATAATAATTAAAGATGCTCTTGAAACATCAGGTGCAGTTGTTGTTGAAGGGCCTAAATGGTGTGGTAAAACTACAACATGTGAGCTTTTTTGCAAAAGTGAATATTCATTAAATACTAAAGATAAAATACAATTGGCTAATGCTAATCCTGAGGGTATTCTAATTGGAGATAATCCACGACTTATTGATGAGTGGCAGCATATGCTTGATTTATGGAATTGTGCTCGAAGTGAAGTAGATAAAAGAGAAAATAAATTTGGTCAATTTATTTTTACAGGGAGCTCTACTCCTGCTGAAATGGATGATATTTATCATTCTGACGCTAGATGAATTGTTACAGTAAAAATGTCAACCATGACTCTTTCAGAGAGTAATGAGTCAAAAAAAATTGCTTCATTAAATAAACTTTTTGAAGGCAAACAAAATGTATTTTACATTAATGATAATTTTACAATTTATGATACTGCTTTTTATATTTGTCGAGGAGGTTTGCCATTATCATTAGTTGATGACAAAAATAAAGCTTTAAAAATTACAAAAAACTATTGTTCAACACTTTTTAATTTTGAAAATAGTAAAAATCAAAAATTTAAGAACAAAAAGCCTGAGCTTTTTAAAATTATTTTAAAAATTTATGCTAGGAATATCTCAACTGAGGCTCGTAGAAAAACTATTTTAAATGATGTATGTGAGCATGAAGATAGAACTATGGATCCAGATACATTTGATTCATATATAGAAGCATTAAATGATTTATATATTATAAAAGATATAAAAGCTTGGAATCCAAACTTTCGTAGCAAAACAACAATTGTTTCTGCACCAACAAGGCATTTTGTTGATCCTTCAATTGCAACCTATGTGTTAGGTATATCACCAGCTGATTTACTTAATGATCCTAACACTTTAAAATTATTATTTGAAGATTTTGTTGTAAAAGAATTAAGAACTTACCTTCAACTTCTTGATGGAGAAATTAGGCATTATAGAGATGGAAATGGCCTTGAATGTGATATTGATTTACATTTAGCTCATGGTAAATATAGTTTAATTGAGGTTA
>CAKPZU010000066.1 GCA_934215405.1 uncultured Bacilli bacterium
TTAAATACTTATTAAAAACTATGAATTTCTATGGGGAACCCCATTACTCCTCACCCCATAGAATTCCGGAGAACCACTTTTATAGTGTCCTTTCTTTTTATAAAAAACAATTCATTATTTTGGCTATTACTTTTTAACTATTTTTGGAAAAATGTATAAAATCATGGATTATATAAGTTTTCAAATTTAAATAATTCATTAATTTGGTTATACTTCTTTGCTAATTTTGCTTTAAACATCTAGATTTTGATAAAATTAATAATGTAAAATAACGCTTTTTAAAGCAAGAAAGGATAAATATATGAAAAGACTAAAATTATTATCTATTTTTATGTTAGTAGCGTCATCAGCAACAATCATTGCTGAAAATGCTAAAGAATTAAATGCATTAGATGGAAAAGTTGAAATTTCAACAATTGATGCATGGAAATTTGCAGGTGGATGGGAAACTACTTCTTCTTATACTAGCGATGGAGCAATGGTTGTAATACCAGGTGCTAGTAGTGTAGGCTCTGGAGATGCTTGGAAATATTCTGCAACAATTCCAAATTATTCTTCAATGTCACCATCATTTTCTTTAAAAAATAATGAAAAAATTGCTATTGAAATATCAGCTAATTTATTTGATAATGATGGCAATATAATTTCTAAATCTCAAAATTCAGATGCTTTAGATATTTATGTTTATAGTAAGGACGGAGACGCACAACTTGGAATGCTTAGAATTTGGACATCTTCAGGTGGAGCAACAAATGGCGATCATAGCTTTAATTTATATGGCAATAACTGGGATAATTATTCAAGTGGTTCTTGGATAAAAGGAAGAGCTACAGCTGATTCATCATTTGTTATTCAATTTGACAAGGAAAATTTATTTTCATCATATGTTGGTGGACAAGATGGCTTAGTATGCCTTGATAATAGGAATCAAGCTTTACTTGATCATATTAATAATAATGTTAAAAAAGCCGATGAAATTTATTTTAAAATTTGTGGTGAAAATGGCTTTACAAATGATACTGAAATTACAGTTAAATCAATAAACTCGCAATCACTTGCTAATAGTGATGGCTGCTTCACAGATACATTAGCTCCAAAATTTAATAATGAAGCAGTAAGTAGTACATTAAATATTAATGAACCTTATACAATTCCTACAACTGCTTTTGATTTATTATCTGACGTAACTTATAGTGTTACTTATAATGGAAGTGAAGTTGAAGGAAAAACATTTACTCCAACAAAAGCTGGAACAAATAAAGTATCTTTAAATGCTAAAGATAGTGCTAATAATGTAGCTAGTAAAGAATTTGAATTTGAAGTAGTAAGCGATATTAAAGCTCCAGAAATTACTGCTACTCCAACAATTGAAAGCAAGACTATTAATTATTTTACAACTTTAACATTTGATAATGCTACATATACAGATGAAACAAATGCCGCTACAAGCGTTTTAAAGATTTATAAAAACGATGAAGAAGTAGCAACATTAAATGAAAATGAAAATCATCAGTTTACTTACTTTATTGGTAGTGAATTTGAAGGTGGCGAATATGAATTTGTCTATGAAATTACAAATTCAGCAGGCACAACTACATCTAATAAAATAAAAGCTACATTTACACTTGAAACTTTAAATGTTCCATCATTTATAACTCCAAGTGCAGCTAATATGATTGCTGATTATGTAGATGAAGGTATTAGACTTCGTAGTAGTGTTAACTTTAAAGAATTTAATTTAGGTGAATTTGATGTTGAAGAAGGAATCGATGTTAAATTTATTGTTAATGGATTAACTAAAAACAATCAAACAAATGAAACTAATTACGTTAATTTAATTTTTACAAATAAGGATGATAGTAATTATAAGGTAATGTATCGTGTATGGGTAGGACATGATGGCGCTGATAGACCAACAAATGTCTATATTTCATATGATGGTGAAAATTATAAAGATATTACGGATACTGGTTGGATTTCACGTAATGTTGATGGTGTTGCTGATAAATATCATATGTTATTTAATAAAGAAGAAACTTTCCAAGGTGAAAGAAATAGTGGTGTTCAAAGAGTTGATAATGCTTATGAAGATTTAGTAAAGTTCTTTGAAGCAGCTCCTTCTACAATTTATAATGTTGCTTTAGAAGAATCATTCTTAAATGCTGGAGAAGTAAGTAATTTTGAAATGATTTTAACTGAATTAAATGGTCAAAGCTTTGCCTCTCCTATTAGTTGGAATGATACATATTTAAAGGTAAAAACAGTAGTTCCTGAAAAAATTGCATTAAATGAAACTTTAAATATTAAAGCTTATGCTAAAGATATTATTGGAGATTCAACAATTCGTCTTGACGTAACTACACCAAATAATCAAACTTCAACAATTGATTTTGAAAATGGTTTAGTAAGCTATACATTTGCAGAACTTGGAAATTATAAATTAAAGGTTGTTGCAAAGGGCACTAATAATAATGAAGTAGTAGAAGAATTTGATGTTGTATGTAAAAGTTCAATTGCTGATTTAACAATTGAATTAAAGGATTCTTATAAAGAAACTTATTCTTTACAAGAAGAAATTACAATTATTGAGGCAACTTATAGTGATAATGTAGTAAGCAAAGAAATTATTATTAAAACTCCTTCAAATGAAGAAGTTAAAGTAAATGCTTTAGATAAATATAAATTTGCAAAGCCTGGTATTTATACAATTACTTATATTGCTAAAGACGATGCAAAGCCTGTAAACAATGAAGTAACTAAAATTATCACAATTAATGTTCCAGATACAAAAAAGCCTGTAGTTGAAGTAGATGTTAATGATACATATGTTATTAATAGTAAGGTAACATTAAATGTTAAAGTAACTGATGATAGTGATTATGATGCTATTGTAACTGTAACTAAACCTGATAATAGTAGCATTAAGCTAACATCTTCAAATAATAATTATGAATTTGAAGCAACTACAGCTGGAAAATATACTGTTAAGGTTGTTGTTGAAGATATTTATGGAAATAAAGAGACAATAACAAAGGAAATAACAGTTAACGAAGAAAGCAAAAAAGGCTGCAAGGGTGAAATAGCTACTACTATGTCTTTAATTGCTACTTTAGGAGCACTAATTATTTTAAAAAAATCAAAAAAGCAATAATGGGGTGAAATGATGTCAAAATCCAAAAAATTATCATTATTATTAATGGCCTTACTTGTAAGTGCTTGCTCTAATGCTAATAATAGTGAAAGTGAAATAAATAATAGTTCAAGTGAGGAAAGCTCTTCTTCTTTCATAGATAGTGATAAACAAAATCCTATCTATGATGGAAGTGATGTTTTAGTTTCTAAAATTGTAACTAATGATTATGGTTCACATATTCAAGTAAATAATGAGGATTTTCTCTTTATTGGTAGTCAAATAAGAGTAGATGCTTTTATGAATTGTGATAAATTTAGTTATGAGCAAATAGAAACATTATTTAAGGAAGCAAAAAAATTAAATGTAAATTGTGTGCAAATTCCAATTGAATGGGCAAAAATGGAGATTGATGAGGATAAATTTGATTACACATATTTACATACAATGATGTCATTTGCTAATAAATATGATTTAAAAATTGAATTTTTATGGTTTGGCACTAATATGTGTGGTGATACTCATTCATTTACTGTTCCAAATTATATTTTAAAGGATGGTAAAACATATCCAAAGCTTGATGCTTTAAGAACTGGCGAGTATTGGAATTATTATGGCATTATGTGGTTTTTAGATTTTGATAATGAAAACTTAATAAAAAGAGAAACAAATGCTGTTAGCAAAATGATGGATTATATTTATGAATATGATTCAACTCATGGGGCTAAAAAGCCTGTGATTGGTATTCAAGTTTTAAATGAACCAGATATTTTTGTAAGATGGCGTAGTGTGGATAAAAATGTTTTATCAAGAGTAACTAATGAAAGAATTAGTGAAGAGGAAGGCTATAATAAAATTTGTAATTCTTTAAATGCTATTGGGAAAACTGTAAAAAATAGTAAATACAAAGTTTATACAAGAGTTAATTTTGCTACCTCAACAGCTAGTGATTCATTACATTCAGGAAATGGTATTTATAATGGAAATGAAGTAAAAGATGCTCCATATTTTGTTAAAAAAATACAAGAATTAGAAGGCATTGATATTGTTGGTGATGATGCTTATACTTCAAGCGTTAAAAACATTAAGGGTATAGCAAGCATGTTTGCTACAAAAATGAATAGTAACTTTAGCCATATTGCTGAAAATGATGGTAATTATGCTAATACAGCTTCATTAATACTTGCTTCTATTTCTCAACATGGTGGTTATTCAATTTATGATTTAATAACTTCTCCATTTTTTGCTAGTAATAATTCAGCGAATATTGATCAAGGTATTATGCAATTTACTGATAATACATATACAAGCTTTAAATATAAAAATCATTATGAAGAAACATCTTCAATTATTAAAGGCTTAAAAGAGGTTGAACATTTAGTTTATAATGTGAATAATACAAATTTTGCTTGCTTTAATATTAAAAATGATTATGCAAGTAAGGAAACTAGCCAAGTAATTAATACTGAAAATGTAACAATTAATTTTAATACAGCTACTGGTGCTATTGGCTTTGCACTTGATAGTGGGACACATTTAGATGTTTATTTTACAAATGATGCAACAATTAGCTTAAGTAATGCCAATGTTAAAGGTATTGCTAGTGGTTCTTATACTAATAAAGAATTTATTAAAAATGAAGATATTTCAATTTCAAATACTATTTCTTTAAAGAAGAATACATTATATCGTATTGACTTTGAATCACTAGGCAAGCTTACATCAACAACTTGGGATAATATAGGAGGTTAATTTATGAAAAATAATAAAAATATTTTACTTTCATGTATCTTCTTATTAACTATTTGTGGTTGTAATACAACTAATAATTCATCTACTAATACAAATGATGAGATGATTAATCAAACTGTTTATGATGAACCATATAAGCAAGTTACAAATAGTGATAGTAAAACAACTATCATTAATAGAAATAATGTTCCACAAATTATTTTATCATCATTATTAAGAACAGATTTATTAAAGAATGCTGACTTTTTAGCTGCCAAAGATGTTGAAGATTATTTTGCAATTGCTAAAGAAACTTCAATGAATACTATTGAATTATCAATAATGTGGAGTGAAATTGAACCAACATATAATAATTATGATTTTTCAGCAGTTAAATACTATTTAGATTATGCTAAAAAATATGATTTAAAGGTTAATATTGAATGGTATGGTAGCTTTGTTGATGGCGAAACTCATAGTGCAAATATTCCAAGTTACATAAATGATGATACTTCTACATATCCTCTTATTATGGATATGTTTGATTATGCTAACTTTGGTCGTTTAAAAATAATGGATTATACAAATGAAAACTTATTAAATAGAGAAAGTAAGGCTTTGTATGAATTAATGAATTATGTTTATACATGGAATAATGAAAATGATTTATATGATCCAGTTATTATGGTACAAATTGGCCAAGGTGTTGATAGATTTCAACGTTGGCGTGTTGATGCTTATAAAATACTTGATGAAAATGGCTCATTAATGTCACAAGATAAGGCTTGGAGTATTGCTAATACTTATTTAAACGCCATTGCTAAGGGCGTTAAATATTCAAAATATAAAGCCTTAACAAGAGTTGAATTTTGTGAGCAAAATGCAGTTGTTAATTATGTTAGAAATATTAAGAACTTAGAATATATTGATATTGTTTGTCCAACATATTTACACGAAATATCATTAACTAAAAATGGTATTAAATCATTCACTGATGAATATGAAAATATGTTTGTTATGAATGCTGAAAACTGGGCTAATGATATTAATTATAAGCAAACACTTGCTACATTTGGAACGGGTGGAAGTGGTTATGTTTCATATCAGCTTTCATGTCCTAATTATTATCCTGAATCACCAAATGGTGCTTTATATTCTCGTTATGATAGTACTAAAGCAACATTGACTGAAAAGTTTAAAGAAAAGAATACAAGAGCTAGCGATAGTAAAATGATTAATGAAGCTTTAAGTAAAGCTTATGTTGCTATTGCTAATAGTAAGCGTCAAACATTTGCAACATTTGGCTTAAATAATTTAATCAATAGTAAAGAAAATGCTGAAAGAATCCAAAAAATTTATTTAAATAATGGCTTATTACTTTCATATTCAAATCCTAAGGATTCATTAGGCTATGCTGTTTTTGATAATAACTATTTATATGCTTTTTCAAGTAAGGATGGAACACTTGATATTACTAATTGTACAATCACAATTGGACAAAAAGGCTATTTTGATAAAAATGGTGAATGGATTAATGAAGGAAATGTTTCACTTATAAATAATAGTAAGCTTGAAATGAAAGCCAATGAGGTTTATCGTGTTAGAATTGCTAGTATTAATGAATTACCATCTTCAACTAGCTTAAAGGATGATGGCTATTTATCTAGCCTTGATAGTATAAGAGGATAAAATGAAGCTTACTAATAAATTATCTTTAATTGGAGTCTTGATGATGGTAAGTTCATGTAGTAGTAATGAAATAATAAGTTCGAGCTCATTATTAGATGAATCGAGTAGTGAAGAAAATATAGATTTAAACACATATGTATCTAGCATTGAAAGATTAAATGATAGTAAAACATATTTAAAGGTTGATGGAAAGCCTTATGCAATTAGAGGAGGGCAAATTAGAATCGATGGTCTTTTAAATAGAGCAGAGGATGATATTAATCTAATACCTCCTTTAACTGATAATGAAATAGAACAATACTTTAAAAAAGCTAAAGAGTGTCATTTAAATACAGTAGAGCTTCCTCTTGAATGGAGCTATATAGAAAAAGAAAAGGATATGTATGATTTCACTTTAGTTGAAAAACTATTGAATTTTACTAATAAGTATGATTTAAAATGTGAGTTTTTATGGTTTAGTAGTAATATGTGTGGTGATACACATGGCTATACGATACCTGCTTATATAAAAAATGATACAAAAACCTATCCGCGCCTTGAGGCTTTAAATTTATATACATCTAAAATGTATGGCGAATTATTCTATTTAGTTTTAGATAATGAAAACTTAATGGAAAGAGAAAGACTAGTATTAAGTAAATTAATGGATTATGTTTATGATTATAATAAGCAAAATGATAATAAGAATCCTTTAATTGGTATTCAAGTTCATAATGAAGCTGATGGCTTATTAAGATGGCGTTTAGATCAAAAAAAGCTAAGTTTAAATGGGATTAGCTTAACTCAAAGGCAAGTATGGCAAATGACCTTAAATGCACTTAATAATGCTGGGCTAGCTATTAAAAATTCTAAATACAAAATATATACAAGATGTAATATGACTACATCCTATGGAGTTGATGAATTTCCACAATGCCCTAATACTTTTTTTTCACCACTTGATGTATTAAAGCTTGAAGGAATTGATATAATAGGCGATGACCCATATAGTAGTAATCCTCATGTAATTAATGAAACTATAAAAAGCTATAATACTTTAAATAACTATCCACATATTAGTGAAAATATGGGAGATTATAAAACAAGTCCAGCTTTATTCTTAAGTGCTTTTCAAGCAGGAGGAAGCTATATGTTTTATGACTTTGCAACTCCTAAATACTTTATATATTTAAATGGTAATAGCTCCTATCAAATGGATCAAGGCTTAATAAATAGTGATTTTTCTTATAAATCACATAGCTATGAAACTATAAGTGTTGTAAAAGGAATTGAAAGCATGGGAAGTGTTATTCCATTAATTAATAGTAGTTCCTTTGCTGCTTTTAATATAAATAGTGATACAATAAAGAATGAACTAACGCAAACTATAAATACAGATAATTTAAGCCTTACTTATAATACTATTAATGGAGGTATAGCTTTTGCTATTGAACTTGATGAATATGTTTATATTTATGCAACAAAGCCTTGCACATTTACAATAAATAATGCATCATTTATCTATAAGGCTGAAATTGGAAGCTTTATAAATAATGAATATCAAGTAAATGAAGAAAAAGTAATTAATCCATTAATTAAAATTGAACAAGAAAAATTATATAGAATTAAAATTAGAAATATAAATGAAAAGGTTACTTCAACAACAAGCTTATATGTATAAAGGCGGTGATTATATGCTTTCATGTAATGTTAAATCATTTGTATATTATGAGCATCATAGTAATGATTATGTAATGCAGCACGTTCATAATTGTTATGAGTGTGTTTTTTATCTTGAGGGAAAAGGAATAATTACGGCTGATAATGATGTTTATGAATATAATGGTCCAACAATTACAATAGTTTCACCTTCAATTAAGCATGATGAGAAAACACTTGAATTTTCAAGATTATTTATTATTTTATTTGAACTTAAAAATAAAGATGTTTTTAAACCATTTACCAGCTTAAAATTAAGTGAAGAGGAAGTTGAAGTATTTACAAGTTTATTTTATAAAATGCAAAGTGAGGAAAAGGAAAAGAAGCATTTATACCAAAGCATGATGAGTTCTTATTTTTCTTTACTACTTTGTCAGTTTTTAAGATTGTTATCAAACAATAAAAATGAATCAAATAATAAAGAATTAGTTAATAGAACAAAAAATTACATAAAAGAAAACTATAATCAAAAAATTGATTTTCAGCAAATAGCGGCTTCATTTGGCTATAGCTATGATAGATTTCGACATATTTTTAAAAATGAAACAAATACATCTATAAACCAGTATTTATTAAATTGTCGTTTATATGCAGCTAAGCAAATGCTACTTAATAGTAAAATGCAAATAAAAGAAATAGCATTGAATTGTGGCTTTAAAAGTAATGTTCATTTTAACAATTTCTTTAATGAAAAAATGAATATATCACCACAGCAGTTTAGAAATTCCAGAGAAAATCAAATTGATGTTGGTGTGTTTAAAATTGAAGGGAAGCAAGATTGTGATAAAATGAAAAAGATACTATTTATAGATACAGATATTGGTGGCGATTGTGATGATGCTGGAGCTTTAGCTTTAGCAAATATATTTAAAAACAAAGGCTTAATTGATATACTTGGAATAACATTTACAACCTCAAGTATTTATGGCCCTGCTTGTATTGATGCTATTAATAAATATTACAATAATACCTTTTTAATAGGAATGACTAGTAGAAAGAATTATTGTATAGATAATGTAAACGCTTTTCAAGAAGTCTTAGCTAAAGAGTTTAAAAATGATTTTTATGATAAAAATACTAATACCTTAAAAGAATCAATTGATTCTATAAAATTAATTAGAAAGCAATTAGCACAAGCCAAGGATAATTCAGTTACTTTTGTTTGTATTGGTCAGTTAAATAATGCATCTGATTTACTTGATTCTACAGCTGATGAATATTCATCATTAAACGGAATTGAGCTTGTTAAAAAGAAAGTAAAAGAATTTGTTATTATGGGAGGCTTATTTAAAGATAATAAAGATGAAGTGATTAGCTTTTGTAATGCTACATATGATAGTGAATATAATATTGTAACAGATATACCTTCAGCTATTAATTTTATAAATAAGGTGCCTGTAAAAACAACATTTAGTGATTTTAAAGTTGGATATCTTATAAAAACAGGTAAATCATTACTTTTAGAAAACAATTTGAATAATCCAGTTACAAGAGCCTATAAGATTTTTCAAAATCGTCCAAGAGAATCATGGGATTTACTTACTATGTGGTATGCCATCTTTAATGATGATGACTTCTTTAAAACATCAAAGGAAGGAACAATAAGTATTGATGAAAATGGTGTTACAACATTTAATGAAAATGTTAAAAACAACCAGTTTTATATAAAAATAAATAATAAGAATTCTTATATTGAAGGAAAAATTGATAATACATTATTAAATAGGGGTGATATTAATGAAAAATAAATTATTATTATGTGCAACTTTTATGTTAACTCTTGCATCATGTGGTAGTCAAACTAAAAGAGATAGTTTAATTTTTTATGTCTGGGGTGATGCTAGTGAAATTGCTTGCTATGAAAAAATTGCTAAAGATTTTACTAATGAAACAGGAATTAAAGTAAGTGTTCAACCATCAACTGGTGAATATTATGATAATTTAAACATTTCATTTTCATCAAAGAATAATGCCCCTGACATTTTCTTTACTGAATCTGGAGAATTTTTATCACATTTAGCTAGTGATAAATTACTTGATTTAACACCTTATATTGATAGTTGTACAATTGACGTTAAAACAAAAAATAATAGCAATGGGGCTATTGAGCTTTGGAATGTTAACGATGCTTATCGTTATGATGGAAATGAAGTCGGAAAGGGAGACTATTATGCTTTAATTAAGGATTGGTCACCTGATTTTGTTATGTGGTATAACAAATCACATATTGATGAATATAATATAGCTAATAATCTAAAAAAGGGTGATGATGGATTTATGGAATATCCATCAAGTACTATTCCTATGACTTGGGATGAATTTTTAGATATGTCATATAAACTTACTAAGGAAAATAGATATGGCACAATGCTTGATAGAGTTCCTTATAAGCATTTAATGGAATGGATACAAATGACTGGCTCATCAACATGGACTAATGATAATAAGTATTTCAATAATAAAGATGAAAATGTTTATAAAGCATTTAAGTTTTTCTGTGATTTACAAATTGGAGATAAAGCTTCATCGCCTATTATTGGCCCTACTGGAGTTGGAAGTGGCCAAGCCTTTGCTAATGGAAATTTAAGCTTTGCTTTTTTTGGAAACTGGGCTTATTCAACTTATAGTTGGGATAGTGTAGGCTTTGAAATCGGTTATTGCCCATCACCAATTCCTTCTAAAAGTGATAATAGTAAACC
>CAKPZU010000067.1 GCA_934215405.1 uncultured Bacilli bacterium
CGAGTTTATGTATACACCTATGCGCATAGGTGTATACATAAACATTAATAGTGTCTACTTTATTAATAGCACTTCAATCCTGTTAGTAGTTCATTTGCTAGCAAAGTACATGATGTTTCAGGTGATGGAAATAAGGACCATGGGGCCATTCCATCTTCATCTTGGGGGGACCCTGTATTAATTAGCGATGATTCTTATTTAGTTTATACATTAGGCGATGGAAGTAAAAAGCTTGAAGGCTTACATGTTAATATTACTGCAAAAATTTGGAATCAAAATGATGAAACTATTAATGATGAAAATAAAATTAATTTTTATGTAAGTGATAATGAAAATGTCTTTTCTGAAATAGCTTATTCTTTATCTGCAAGAGAAAATAATAAATTTGAAGAAGAAATTGATTTATCAAGCTATGTTAGTACCTTTACTAAAGCTTATTTAAAGGTTGAGCTAGTTCAATCAAAAATAAATTGTGGAAGTGATAAATGTAGCAATGGTACCCATAAATGTGGAACAAGTGCAACAATTGCCACATTAGATAATTATATTAATTTGCATTATTTAGGTGTTAAATTATATAAATTAGCTATTAGTGAAAAAGGCTTTGTTAAAGACATAGAAAAGCCTATTCCTAATGACTTTAAATACGAATTACCAGAGGAAATATATGCAAATAAGGAATATACATTTCCAAGTATTGAATTTAAAGATAATGTAGATACAAGCATTGATTATTATTTATCTTATCAAGATCCATATAATAATACTGTTGAACTTGAAAAAAATTCTAAATCTTTTATTCCTGATTATGAAGGTATTTATACATTTACAATAAAAGCTTCAGATTCAGCTAATAACACTTTTATAGATAAGTTTTCTTTAACAGCAATAATAGCACCTAATATGCCAATTATTTATTTTGAAAAGCTACCAGAAAAAAATGGTCGAGTTAATGAAAATTATTTTGTTCAGCCTATTTCTTATCCAAAAGATTGTAATTATAAGCTAAGTACAGTTGTAATTGACCCAAATGGAAATGAAGTAACAGTTAAAAATTATTTGTTCAAGCCAGAAATGGTTGGTGAATATAAGATTTATTATTCAGCTACAAATGAAAATGGAACAAGTAAGCTATTTGCTCGTGTTTATATTAAATATAATACAAATAATGAAGATCCTTATAAAATTTATAAAGATTTAAAGCATTATAATGGAAATATAGCTTTAAGTGAAAATAATGAGCTTGTAGTTAATGGAAATACTTCGTGTATGCTACCATTTTCTTTAAAAGAAGGCTTAAGCATTGATATTACTTTATCAACATTAAAATCTTCATGGCTAGGTCTTAATTTTACTCGCTATGCTTGCTTTTCACGTTATTATTTTAATGAAGAAGATTATATTAAAAATAATTCTGCTCCAGGATTATATGTTCTTATTTATAAAGATAGTGATGATTCTTATTATTGCAATATTGACTATGTAACGCTTACTGGTGGAAGAATGGTTGTGGCTAATCACTCATATGCTGGAGGAAATAATAATAATATAACATTCTCTTTAAGACAAAATGATAATACTGACACAATTATTTTAGCAGTTAATGGGCAAAAGAATCAAAATTATGAACTAAATAATTCAGTTTTAGCTTCAACAATTTCTGATAATGAAGGCTTTATCTATCTTGGCTTTTCCAATATAGTTTCAGGGCCTGTTTATATTAAAAAGATTGATATTTGTGATACCACAGCTCCAGAGATAACTATAAATGGAAATATTAATGAAAGCTACAAATTAAATTCAACGCTTAAAATTCCTTCAATAAAAGCGGTTGATGCGCATGATGGAAAGGTAGAGGCTATTATTAATTTATATTATCCAAATGGCAAAAAAATGGATATATCATTAAATGAAATAGCCTTAGATGAAGAAGGAATATATTATTTAATTGTGTCTTGCAAGGATAATTCAAATAATGAAAACAATAAAACATTTGAAATAAAGGTTGGAAATACAAATAAGGAAAAATACTTTGAAAAAGAAGAACCACAGAAAGGATGCAAAGGAAATAGTAACCCTCAGGCTATTACCTTTTTAGCTGTTTTATTAACCTTAGCAATGGGAATTAAAAAATATGAAAAATAATATTAAAATTAAATTATATAATGATGAAATGTGGTATAGTGGTTGTATTGATGATACGATAAATATGCCCTATACTATTAATTCAAATGTCAAATTTGATGCTACAAAAAGTGATTCATATAATGAGGTAAATCCTATCTTAATTAGTAGCAAAGGTAGATATGTTGCAGCCTTAGATTATTTTGTTTATGAATTTAAAAATGTTGAATTAATAGTTAACTCAGATTATAAATTAGATAGTGGAGAAAAAGAAACATTTGTTGAAGCGTATAATTATATAAAAAACACTTATTATAGCTTTAATAAGAAGCATCCATTTATGCGTTTGTTTACATCTCCACAATATTGCTCATGGATGGAACTTAATAAATATATAAATCAAAATAGCCTTATAGAATATGCTAAAAGCATAATTGATGCTAAATTAGATCCGGGTGAATTAATTATTGATGATGGCTGGGAGGATTATTATGGTCAATATGCCTTTTCTAAGAAAAAATTCCCTAATCCTAAGGGAATGATTGAGATATTAAATGAATTAGGCTTCTTTGTTACTGTTTGGATGACGCCATATATCTTTTTAGATACACCAAGCTTTAATGAATTAAAGGAAAAGGATTTACTTATTAAGAATGAAAATGATGAGATTTTTATTTGTACATGGTGGGAAGGAAAGTCAGCTTGTATTGATTTAAGTAATCCTAATGCTATTAAGTGGCTTAATTTAAAGCTAGATGCTTTAAAAAAACTAGGAGTTAAGGGGTTTAAGCTTGATGGTGGAGATTCTCGTATTTATAAAGATAATTTAAAATGCTATGATAAATCAATAAAAAGTGCTTGTGATATTGCTGAAGTATATGGTAAATTTGCTGCCAATTTTGATGTTTCAGAAATACGATCTACATGTAAATGTGGAGGGCTTCCAGTAATGCAAAGAATAGCTGATAGATACCATTGCTGGGAGGATATTAATAATGGCTTTGATGGAATTGTAAAAAAATCCTTAGTAATGTCTATGTTTGGTTATCCTTATAATTGTCCTGATATGATAGGCGGCGGACAAATTGATGATATTGAAAAAAATAAATTAATTGATAAGGAATTAGTTGTAAGGTATATTCAAGCAGCCACTTTAATGCCATCTTGGCAGTTTTCAAGAGCAATATGGAAGGATAAATATTTTAAAGAAATCATTCTTTCAATGAATAATATTAGAAAATCATTTAATAATGAGCTTGAAAAGGCTGTTATTAAATGCGCTAATGATGGAACTTTAATTATTAAACCTATGATATATTTTAATAACAAAGCAGATGATTTAAATCAATTTATATTAGGAGATAATATTTTTGTTGCTCCTGTATTAAAGAAAAATCAATTTGAAAAAGAAATTACTTTACCTGATGGAATATGGGAATATGGCTATGACCATAAGTTATATAAAGGTAAGGTTTTAGTAAAAACACCACTTGAAATATTACCATACTTTATTAAAAAATAGGAGGATTTACTATGAAGAAGAATTATTTTATAATGATGTGCTTATTATTACCATTACTTGGCTGTAATAATAGTCAAATTTCAAATAATGATGAAATAGCCTATAGAAGTGAAGTTAAAAGCAATTATGCTGAATCAATTTATCTAACTGATTATGTAAATTGGCTAAATGAAGAAGAAACAAAAGTATTTGCTAATGAATCTAAGCAAAATCATCAAGGATATGGAACTAAAGGTATTGCTAAATCATCATATTATACTACATATGTTAATGATAAGCTTGTAAATACCTATATGATTCAAACTGCTGAAAGAGATCCTCATTCTGTGTGTTTTTTAGATGTTTCAGAAGATAAAATAAAAAATGGTTTAACTATTAAGCTTGATTATTTCGAAGAGGTATCAAAGGTTACATTATTACCTTTAAAATATAATATTACTCCAACATTTACTAACAAAACAATTAGCTTTTTTATTAATGATTATGGTTATTATACAATAATACCTGGAAATGAATTCAATCCTGATAAGGCTTATACAATATATGTTAGAAAGCCTGAATATATCGAGGTTCCTAATGGTTATACTTTAATTGAATATAAACCAGGATTACACTTTATTGATCCTATAAGTATTAAATCAAATACTATTTTATATTTACACCAAGGTGCTTTCTTGCTTGGCAAAAACCCTGATAATGGCAGCGAGTCATTAGCTTTTATTGGTGCTTCATCTGCTGAAAACATCAAAATAATGGGACATGGTGTTTTAGATATGTCACCAACCTATTGGCATGGTGCTAGGGGAATATATTTAAGAAATTGTAAGAATATTGAAATTAATGGTGTAACCTTAATTAATAGTCCAACTTGGACATTAACAGCTACTAATTGTGATAATTTAAAAATAGAAGATGTCATAGTTTTTGGCTATAGAACAAATTCTGATGGCTATGCAATATGTAGCTGCGAGGATGTAGTAGTTAAAAATTGCTTTGCAAGATCAGGTGATGATTTATTTGAAGTAAAAAGCTATACAAGAAAAGAAAGTAAAAATATTTTATTTGAGGATTGCATTGCTTGGCCTGATAATTGTCGTGGCTTTGGTATTGTTCAAGAAACATATAGTAATATTTCAAATGTTACCTATAATAATTGTAGCTTATTATATCAGTTAAATGACTGGTCAGAAAAAATGGCAAGCTTTGTAATTACAGCTGGTGAAATGGGTAGTGTTGATAAGGTTAGCTTTACAAATTGTGATTTGTTTTATTCATCAGTTATAGCAATTCGTATGTCAACTGGTGAAAATGAAGAAACAATGGGTACAAGAAACTTTAATAATAAAATTAGTAACGTTATCTTTAAAGATTGTGATTTTAAATATCCAGCTAGTGGTAATGGTATTGTTAAATTTAGAGATAATACAAAAGAAAAAAATTCAATTCAAAACATTATTTTTGAAAATGTTACCTTTAAAGATAAAAAGCTAAATAACATAAGTGAAATTAATCCTGTACTTGAAAATATAAATGAATCAGAATTTAATTTTGTAACTGTAAAATAATGAATAACAAAAATTTATTTATATTCATTTTTGTAATTTTAATATCTAGTTGTTCTTTTACTAATTCATCATCAAGTGATTTTTTTAGTGAAAATAGTATTATAGATGAAAAAAGCGATAGTAGTTCATCCACATTTAATAGTGCTTCGGAGGACGTTGAAGTGGAAAATAAAATATATCCAATTATTTATGAAAATATTCAAAAATTAAATGATCCAACAACATTTATAAAACAAGTAAATAAAGAAAATGGAAAGCATGATAATGATGCTAAAGAAATTGGAATTATTAAGTCAAATTACTTTAATTTAGCAGTTAATGATGTAAATGTTCCAGTTTATATGACACGTTCAGCCCTTGGAGGCCATAGCTTTAGTAATATTGATGTTACTTCTTCATCTTTTCCTCTTAAATGCATTTTAAGCTTAGATGAAAAAGCCACAAATGTAAAAATATTACCTTTATCTTTAAATACTAAATGCTATTTTTATGGAAATAGTAAACAAAAGATACTATTTGAAATTAATAATATTGGTAATTATACAATTGTAATTGATGATAAAAAAGAAAAAGCCTTAACAATTTTTGTAAGAGAAAAGGAAGAATTTAAAGCCCCTAGTAACTATACATTAAGAGTTATTCAACCAGAAAATCATGAAGATTTTATTACATTTAATAAAGAAAATGAGGTATTATATTTTAAAAAAGGCACCCATTTATTAAGTCATGCTATTAATTTTAAAAATAATACAATTCTTTATTTAGAGGAAGGAACATATATTTATGCAACAATGCCTGATAATAAAGAAAAGCCAATAATTGAATTAGATTGGTGTAATTTGCCTCGTTATAATGCTTTATTTCATGGTGAAAATGTAAATAATGTTAAAATATTAGGTAGAGGAATGATTGATTTATCAAGGCTAAATTTCCATGCAAGGCTTGGAATTTGTTTTGATATGTCAAGTAATGTTACTATTAGTGGAATAACTTTAAATAATTCACCTGAATGGAGTGTTTTATTTACTCGCTGTAATGATATTTTAATAAATGAAGTATTATTATTTGGCTATAGACAAAATAGTGATGGTATTTGCTTAACTGATTCAAGAAATTGTGTTGTTTCTAATTGCTTTGCAAGATCAGGGGATGATTTATTTGAGGTTAAATCAATGTATAAAGCATATGACAAAGCAATTGAAAATATTTTATTTATTAATAATAATGCTTGGCCTGATAAGGCTAGGGGTATGGGAATTATTGCTGAATCAGTAAGAAATATTAAGGATGTTACCTATAAAAATTGTAGTATAGGCTTTGCAAGTGCTACTTGGATGGATGATTTAGGAGCTATTGTTGTCTATCCAGCAAATGATAGTGAAGTTTCAAATATTAATTTTGAAAATATTGAAATTTATAGTTCAGCTTTATATCCTTTAGCTATTAAAAACTTAAATGATAGCAAGTCAATTATAAAGGATATTACCTTTAAAAATATTCATATTTATGATGATAAGCCAATAAAGGTAGCCTTAAGTGATAATGGTAAAATAGAAAATATTATTTTTGATCATTGCTATAGAAAAGGAACTTTAATGACAACATATAAAGAATATAAATTTAAAACTACAAATTATGATAAAAAAAGCATTATAATAAAATAAAAGGTGGGTAGCATACTAATAGCAAGTTAGTATAGCTAAAGCTAAAATAAAATATTATGATAGAAAATTTAAATAAGCACATTGAAAGAAGCTTTAAAAGATTATCAGATGATATTTATTCTATAAATAGAATCTGGCAAAATGAAAATTATGATTGGCCAGGGGATTTCGAAGGAAGAGCCTTGCTAGCTTTTGTATGCCTTTATGAAATAACAAATCAAAAAATTCCATGTATGGATGAAATGATAAATGATTTATTGAAGCATTTAAATAAAGAAGGATATATGGGAAAAATAGCAAATGGTATAGCTGATGAGCAACAATTATCTGGACATAGCTGGTTGCTTCGTGGGCTTTGTGAATATTATAATATTTTTAAAGATGAAAAGTCTCTTAAATATGCAAATAAAATCATAAAAAATCTTTATCTTCCTCTTATTGATTTATATAAGGCTTATCCGCTAAATAGAAACAAAAGTAATGAAGGTGGTGTTAGCGTAAGCACATATAAAACTATAAATAACTGGAAGCTTTCAAGTGATATTGGCTGTGCTTATATCTGTTTAGATGGCTTAACAGCCTATTATGAAATAACTAAGGATAATGATGTTAAAAAGGCTATTGATCTATTAATAAATGGCTTTATTAATCTTGATAGATTAGCTTTGAAATGCCAAACTCATGCAACCTTAACTGGAGCTAGAGGAATTATGCGTTTATATAAAATTACAAATGAAGAGAAATATCTTGATTATGTAATTGAAATTTTTGATTTTTATATTAAATATGGAATGACACTTAATTATGAAAATATAAATTGGTTTAATAAAAATGATAGCTGGACTGAGCCATGTGCTGTTGTTGATAGTTTTATATTATCATTATGGTTATATGAAATAACTAATGAAAAGAAATATCAAATATTAGCATCAAGAATATGGTTTAATGGATTATTATTTTGCCATAGAGAAAATGGTGGTGCCGGTCCTAATACTTGCGTTAATTTAAAGCAACCATATTTAAATATAAGTATGTATGAGGCTTTCTTTTGCTGTAGCATGCGTTATTGTGAAGGCTTAAAATATGCTTGGCAATATGAGCATATTATTACTAGTGATGATAAGATAATTAAAGATGAATATGGTAGAGTATTTAAAGGAAATAAGCTACTAGTTAACGATGAAAATAATGACTTTTCTTCTAATATTCATATAAGATTTGATAATAAGGACTATATAGAAATTCCAACATTTGTAAAAAATAAAAATTATAAGCTAAAAGTGTTTTAAGTAATTATTATGTAAAGAAGTCTATTAAAGAATTACATAAAAATATTTTAGTAAATAGCTTAATAGCTAATAATACAACTTAGTAGTAATTTGTTTATTTAATTATTATTGATTTTATTTTCAGCAAAAAATCTAGTATAATTACTTATTGAGGATTAATGCAATGGAATATAAAAGATATGATAATTATTTAGCTATAAGACTTGATAGAAATGAAGAAATTATAGCAAGCTTAAATAAAATAATAAATGATGAAGGTATTAATAGTGGAATTGTTAATGCAATTGGAGCAACTAATGATTTTACAATTAATACCTTTAATACTACTTTAAAAAAGTATCAAGAAAACAATTTTAAAGGAACATATGAAATAGTTTCATTAAGTGGTAATATTACTTTAAAGGATAATGAACCTTATATTCATTTACATATGGCTTGTGCTGATAATAATGGCAATGTAGTTGGAGGTCACTTAAAAAGTAGTATTATTTCAGCAACTCTTGAAATGTTTATTACTATTATTGATAAAAATATTAATAGAAAATATGATTTAGCTACTGGGCTAAATCTAATGGAGTTTGATAAATAATATGAAAGCAAAGAAATTTTTAATTTTACTAACTTCATTAATACTTGCCTCATGTGATGGAATAATATCAAATTCATTTGAAAGTGAATCTATTTCAAATGAATTAAGCGAATCTATTAGCAATTCATCTAGTGAAACAATAAGCGAAAGTAATGAAACATCGTCAAATACTAATATAATTTCATCTTCAAATGAGCAAATTAGTTCTAGCGAAGAATCTTTATCAAATATAGAAGAATCGTCAAGTGAAGAATCTTCTTCAAGTATTGAAGAGTCATCTAGTGAAGAGGATAATTCAAGTGTAGAAGAACCTTCAAATTCAAATATAAGTTCTAGCGAAGAAGAAAAAGAATTAAAGCAAATTAGCTTTAGTGATGAAATTGATACAGGAAAATATGAAGATAATTATGGCTCAGCTTATATAAATGGTAACTTTTTTGAATATTATAAGGCTTGTAGCGTTTCACATTCTTTAATTAAACTAAAGCATACAAAAAGCAATTTTAATATTAGTAATATGCCAGGTATGTTTTATAATACATCTCCACTTTATGGAATAAGAAAGGTTAATATTTCTTATATGACTCATAATAGTACTTCTGGCTTTGTATTCAAATATGGAATTGATAATTTAGTAAGTAATAGTGTTTCAATACCTATTAGTAATAATGATGTTAGTGAATATTCTTTCAAAACAAGTCAATCTAATTTCTTTAAAATCGAAACAATAGATGCTGATGTTACTATTGAAAAAATTGATATTTATTATGAAGATGAAATAAATGGCTATGTTTATAAAAAGAATAGCTATGCAACTAGCTATAATCGTTTAAATCCTATAGTTTATACTGGTGAATTATTAGATGGTGTAAGCTATGTAGATGTTCCTATTGAAGTAAAATATAGTGATAATACATATGAGGTTTTAAAAACAAAAAGATATACATATTATTCATATGATTATATTTGTAATAATGAAGAATTAGCAAGTAGTGCTGTATATACTTCGCCAATAGATGTAGCAAATTATTTTATAGCCTTTAAAACATATCCAGCAAATTATGTTTTTAAAAAGCAATATTATAATGCTTATAATATTTTTAAAGATGATACAAGATGTGTTTCATCATATACAAGAACAGATGGTTATGCAACAGCATTACCTTATAGTAATTATTTATATGGTGAACCTTTATATTATGAATGTGATATAGCATTAACTAGCTCATATAGTAGTAAAAATAGAGGCGTTGGTAGAGTTGTAGTTTGGATTGCAGGCTTTAGTAATGATAAAGGAGCAATTAATTATGATTCATCGCCAGTTGCTGTTTATACTGATGATCATTATGCTTCATTTTGTGAATATTTAAATGATGGTACTTTTTCTACAAACTTTGATGCAGAAATGGATTGTACTAATTATAAGTGGTGTAATGTAAAAACATTTAATTAAGATATTTACTTTTTTTAATAAAAAAGTAGTGCATAGTTTAGCTATAACTAACTTTATACACTTTTTTTGCTAAAAAGTGGACATAATTTATAAAACTGTTTGCCATTTATTAATAAAATTATTCTACTAATTGCAAAATTTATGAAAAATGCTAAAATATATACGGAATAAGTTATAGACAGTTAAAATAACTTATGTTAGGGGGAAAAAATATGAAAAATATTGATTTAACAAAATATGGAATTCATGATGTAAAAGAAATCGTTTATAATCCTTCATATGAAATGCTTTTTGAAGAAGAAACTAGAAAAGATTTAGAGGGTTATGAAAAGGGCCAAGTTAGTGAACTTGGTGCTGTTAACGTAATGACTGGTATTTATACTGGACGTTCTCCTAAGGATAAATATATCGTTGTAGATGACAATTCAAAAGATACAGTTTGGTGGACTAGTGAAGGTTATAAAAATGATAACCATCCTGCATCAAAGGAAGCATGGAAGGCTGTTAAAGATATTGCTTTAAAAGAATTATCAAATAAAAGATTATTTGTAGTTGATGCTTTCTGTGGTGCTAATAAAGACACTCGTATGGCTGTACGTTTTATCGTTGAAGTTGCTTG
>CAKPZU010000068.1 GCA_934215405.1 uncultured Bacilli bacterium
ATTTAATATTATTAACATGACCGTTATGATCTAAATCCATGAATTGGGCTTCTTCTTTATAAACATTACAATTATCGATAGGAAAATCTGTTAATTTGTTTAATTTTTCCTTAAAAACATCTTCATTAACAGCAATTAAATTGTTGCTAACTTTTTTAGCTGGAATTATTTTTCTAGTTAGATAATCTATTATTACCCATTGTGATGTAGCTTTTATAACAACATCATCGTTTTTATCACAAAGTAAAAAATCACGATCAAAGTCAACTAATTTGTTAGCCTTAGGCCAGGTTGTTACCTTTAATGTTTCATATAAGCCAATATTTTTTACAACCTCATATTTAATCTTTAATAATACCCAAATTTGATTATTCTTTATTAAATCATCATAAGCCATATGATAATTAATACAATGCTTCCCTGCAATATCTTGTAAAATATCTAATACTGCATGAATGCTTAATGTATCATATCTAGTATAATCAGATACCCTTAATTTATAAAATTCAGTAAATTTATCACTCATCTTTATCAATTCTTCTATACTTTCCTAAAAAATTCTTTTTGTAATGCTTCAATTCATTACCAGCAAGCTTATGATCAAGCTCAGCTGCTTTATTAAGCCAAAATCCAGCTTTATTTTCATCCTTAATGCACCCATATCCTTTATGATAGCATAAAGCTAATGAATACATTGCTTCATTATAGCCTGATTCAGCTGATTTTAAATACCAAAAGAAAGCCATTTCATCAAATTGTGGAATGCCAAGGCCAAATTCAAAGCATCTTCCTAATGAATATTGCCCCATTGGATATTTTTTCTTACAGGTTTCTTGGTACCAATAAAAGGCTTTATTAAGATCTTTTTTTACACCTGTTCCATCAGCATAGCAAATTGCTGTATTATATTGAGCTTCAACAAGACCGGCATTGGCTGCTTTTTCAAAATAAATAAAGGCCTTATAATAATCAACCTTACCTATTAATCCTAAGTAATAAATTGTTCCTAAATTATATTGAGCCAAAACATTTCCATCATTTGCTGAATCTTCAAATAAATTTAATGCTCTATTGATATTTCTATCGCAGCCCAAACCATTTTTAAAGCATAATGCTAAATAATATTTAGCATCAGCATTATTATCATTTACGGCTTTATTAAACCAATAAAAGGCTCTATTGTAATCTTTTTCAACATCCTGCCCTAAAAAACAGCATCTTCCAAGTTCAAATTCAGCAGATGAAACACCCATTGTTGCATCCTTAATTAAATCTTTTATTTTTTTTGATCCCATAAAAACCACCTACACTTTATTATATATTTTTGAAGGCAAAAAAACAATATAAAATGTCGTTTTTTGCTTATATGAACTTTAATAATTTTACTTTTATTTAAGTAGTATAATAATCAATCGTTGTAGTATATTTTTCAACGATTGCTGAATCGTTGAAAATCAAATGCGACGAATGTATAATAAATATAAGAGGTTAACAAAATGAAAAGAAATAATAATAGTTTAGAATATAAAATGGAATTATCAAAGACATATTTAAAGACAGTAAGCGCCTTTGCTAATTACAATGATGGTGAAATAATTTTCATATAGCAGAATAGAACTTGAAAAAATTACTTTTTTTCTAAAGATATACTAATTAGAGCATTAAATTCATTAATGAGTAAAGGAACAATTGAAAAAGGCGGTAAAGCAAAATCAACTTTCTACATTAAAAAGTGATTTTTTTTGGCATGTTTGAAAAATATTTTATATGCCAAAATGGCGTATATATCTTAAAAAGATTATGCCAACGTGATAAAATATAAATGAATTATGTGTTAGTAATAAAATTATTCATTCCAAAGCAAAAAAAATGCCATACATTACATAAATGAGTAATTATGCTAAAAAAATTTATACAAAATTGATTTATAATTTAAGTCGACATTAATTTATTTAATTGATGTTACTAGAAATGAAAAAAATTAATTCTTTTTTAAGGATTAAATTTTACATGATACAAATGACACTTAAGCAACTGCGAATAGAAAAAGGATTAACGCAAATTCTTTGTGCAAAATTTCTTAACGTTCCAATTAGGACATACGTAAGATACGAAAATGACCCCCAATAAGGCAAATTCTATTAAATATCGTTTTATGTTGGAAAAACTAAACGAATATGGTATTGTTGATGAAACACACGGGATCTTAACGATAAACGAAATTACTGATGTTTGTAATCAAGTATTTCAAAATTATGATGTGAAATATTGTTATCTTTTTGGCTCATACGCCAAGAATAAAGCAAATGAAACAAGTGATGTTGATCTACTTATTTCAGCAAATGTATCTGGAATTAAATCCTTCGGTTTAGTTGAAGAACTAAGAGAAAAATTGAAGAAAAAAGTTGACTTACTCAATATACTTCAATTAAATAACAACATAGAATTAATTCAAGAAATATTAAAGGATGGTATTAAAATTTATGGATAGCAAAAAAGATGATACTTATTATTTAAAAAAATTTTAAATGACTTAGAGTTTTTAATTGGGCATACTTCAAAAAAAACTATTGATGATATTAAATATGATGAAGTATTGGCAGATAGTATAATGTTTCGTTTAATTCAAATTCCAGAAAATAGTGACAAACTTACCGCCGCATTTAAAAATTCTAATGCGAATTTACCTTGGCGTGAGATAAAAGGTATGCGAAATCGTATTGTACACGATTATGGAGTTGTAGATATGACAATGATTTACGATACAATCACAAATGATATTCCTAAAATGTATAAAAAATTTTAAATTTGCTTTAATTATTCTTTAAAATTGTAACTAATTCAAATAATAAAATTAGCGCATTTGTGAAAGCGATATATAAATATAGGCTATAAAAGAGTTTATTTATTCTTTATAGCCTATTTTAATTATGTCTAAAAAAACACTTCATTGATCGAAGTGCTTTTAATATTAAATATAATAATTGTTTAAAACTATTTTGCTAACTGATGATGTTTCATCCTTACTACCATTTACTTTTACTTCTTCTAAATCCATTAAGAAACAAACTTCATTAACATCAAGTAAAGATGTAGTTTCTTTAATTATTTTATATACATCTAAGGAAACTGTTGATTCATCAAATAATATATCTTCAGTTAATGATAAATAAAGTTTTTTATCCTTTACAATACTACTTGCTACAATTTCTGTTTCATCAAAGCATCTACAAACACTTAATGATGATGTAATTCCTGGATCATTAAATAGTGTTTTAATTGTTAAATCATAAATTGATAATTTATCCTTATTAGATACATAATGTGTTACAGGCACATAATAAAATCTATTATCTATTTCTTTTTCATAATAACTTAATACCCTTACACCACTACCTAAAATTGATGTTGTTAAAGCATAATTATTAATTCCAAATTGTTTAGTTAATACACCATTAATTGGCGTATTATTAACTGGCATTGATGTTAATTTATTATTATCAATTGCTATTGTTAGTCCTTTTACATAATCAAGATCATTAAATGTCCATGTAAGAGCTTCAAGTATTCTTAATTCATTTTTACTATCATAGTTTTTAAATTCTTTTGAAAAATTAATATTTAATATTTCATTATTTAATTCCATTGAATTGATCTTTGCTGAGCTTGGAATTACACCCTTAAATTGCTTATTAGCTATTTTACTATCTTCCTTTAATAATGATACTAAAAACATTAATTCCTCAGCCTTATTATCAATCTTTTGATATTTTACGCTTAATGGAATTAGCATATTATCATTATCCATTAAATACACATTACTATATGTGTAAGAAACATCACTTTCCTCATTAGTTAAAGTATTTTCTGTGCTATTATTTCTATCCTTATCTAATTTAAAAGCAACTAAAAAGCCCAAAATTACTAATAATACTAAAATTGGAATAAAAATCAAAATAATCTTTTTTTTCAATATTTTCTTTTCTTTCATAGTCTATTACCTCAAGATAATATATGAAAGACAATAATTAAAAAATTACACAAAAATAAAAGAATATGAAATTAATCATATTCTAGTTTTTATTATTATCAACTGTAAATGAAGATTTTAAGGTACAAGTTCTATTAAAAATCAAATTATCAGATGTTGAAAGCTTATCAGTTGTATAATAACCATTTCTTACAAATTGATAATGCATTAAAGGTTTTGTATCCTTTAAATAGCTTTCAACAAAGCCATGCTTAACCTCCCAAGAGTTCTTATTTACTCTTTCAAGGAATGATAGCTCTTTTGTTTCCTCAGTTGCATCCTCAATTAATGGATTAAATAAATTAAATGTTGCATTTAAGGCTGTTGTTGCTTCAACAAAGTGAATAGTTCCATTAGGCTTTCTTTCATCAAAGCCAAGTCCACATTTAGTTTTTGGATCATAAGTACAATGAATTTCAACAATTTCATTATTTTCATCATATATTACATCATTACATTTAATAAAGTAAGCATGCATTAATCTAACTTCAACATCCTTAGCTAAACGTTTCCACTTTTTATTTGGCTTTTCAACAACGAAATCTTCCTTTTCAATATATAAATATTTTCCAAAGGCAACCTTTCTTGTTCCTAATTCTTCATTTTCCATATTTAATGGTGCATCAATCCATTCAACCTGATTTGATGGATAATTAGTAATTACAACCTTTAATGGATCAATAATAGCTGAAGGACGAGTTGCTTTTAGCTTTTGGTCTTCTCTTAAAAAGAAATCTAAGTTATCAGCACTAGTTGTTGAATTAATTCTTGAAAGGCCTGTATATAAAATAAAGGCTTTAATAGCTTCAGGTGTAAACCCTTTTCTTTTTAAACCAACAAGTGTTGGCATACGAGGATCATCATATCCTGTTACATAATGCTCATCAACTAATTGCCTTAAATATCTTTTAGACATTATTGTATTAGTAATATTTAAGCGACCCCATTCATATTGATGAGGAACATGCTCCATTTCACATTTTTCAATAAACCAATCATAAAGAGGTCTATGGTTATCAAATTCAATTGAACATAATGAATGAGTTACACCTTCAAATGAATCTTGAAGTGGATGAGCAAAATCATACATTGGATAAATACACCATGTAGTACCAGTACGATGATGAGCTGTATGGATGATTCTATACATTACAGGGTCTCTCATATTAATATTAGTAGCTGCCATATCAATTTTAGCTCTTAATGTCTTTTCGCCATCTTTAAATTCACCATTTCTCATACGAGCAAATAAATCAAGATTTTCTTCAATTGTTCTATCTCTATATGGAGAATTAATTCCAGGTTCTGTTAAAGTGCCACGATATTTACTCATTTCCTCTGCGCTTAAATCATCAACATATGCTAAGCCCTTTTTAATTAATAAAATAGCTTTTTGATATGTTTTTTCAAAATAATCACTGCCATAGCAAATTTTATCTGGAGTATAGCCTAGCCATTTAATATCCTCAATTATGGCATTAACATATTCTTCTCCTTCTTTAACTGGATTAGTATCATCAAATCTAAGATTTGTTTTACCATTAAAGCATTTAGCTAATTCAAAATCATTGATAATAGCTCTTGCATGTCCTATATGTAAATAAGCATTTGGCTCTGGAGGAAAACGAGTTACAATACTTTTAACTCTTCCTTCCTTTAAATCCTTTTCCATTATTGTCTTAATGAAGTTATTAATTTCTTCCATAAAATCAACTCCTTAACGTTAAAATTATATAACATTTATTTATAAAATAAAAGAAAAACCATCTAAGGTTTTATCTTTTTTCATTATTTAGCTTATCATAGGCTAAAATTATTTTACTAACAAGAGGATTTCTTACTACATCATCAACATTAAAGTGCATAAATGCTATATCGTCAATATCCTTTAAGATATCACAAGCCACAACTATTCCTGATTTTACTAAAGGCTTTAAATCAATTTGTGATTCATCACCTGTTATTACCATTTTACTGTTATAGCCAAGCCTTGTTAAAAACATTTTCATTTGTGTTGAGGTAGTGTTTTGGGCTTCATCTAATATTACAAAGCAATCATTTAATGTCCTACCTCTCATATAAGCAAGAGGGGCAATTTCAATAACTCCCTTTAGCATATATTTTTCAACAAGTTCTTTTCCTAATATATCATTTAAGGCATCATAAATAGGTGTTAAATATGGGTCAACCTTTTCCTTTAATTCACCTGGTAAAAATCCTAAATTTTCACCAGCCTCTACTATTGGTCTTGTTAAAATTATTTTATCAATTTTTTTTAGCTTTAGCATATTGACGCCATAAGCAACCGCTAAGTAAGTCTTACCAGTGCCAGCAGAGCCAGTTGCAAATACAATAGTATTATTTTCAAGCTTATTAAAATACATTTCTTGTGAATAATTTTTAGGTCTAATTATCTTTCCATTATAGGTTGTTACAAATTTAATATTTTCATTAAATTCCTTTTTATTAAAAATATTATTAATAATCAATGTAACATCCTTTTCAGCTAATTCTTCATTATTAATAACCTTATCTATTATTGTTTCAAAGCATTTTTTTATTAAAGAATAATTATTTAATGTTGCTTTTATTAAAATATTAATACCATTAGCAAAAATCTCACAATTGAATTCTTTTTCAATTTTTTTAATATTAATATCATTAAAACCATAGACCTTTTTAATTTGCTCTATATCTAGATTATAATCATTTAAAGAAAATTTATATTCCATTAATTACTCCTTTGCAATATTTTCAACGCAAGTAAAATGAACCTTAATATACATCACATTACTTTCTTTCTTTAATTGTAGCACATTTTCTGAATAAATATATTCATTTTTAGTAAAATTGCTACAAATATTACTTTTAACAGCTAACATGGCATTTGCTAGTATTTCTGCTTCACTTTCATTTGCTAATATTTGCTGCTTAATCTCACAATAATACCATGTATAAGCATATACGCATCCATAGGTTCCTATATATACATCCTTATTATAGTCAGATGTTACAACGTCTTTAACTAATAAATCTCCCTTTTTAACATAATCATTAATATCAACAACCTTTACTCCAGATAATATATCAAATGATTTTATTAAGCCATCGCGTGAAGCATATAATGAGCCCTTTAAATGTGTTTTATCATTTTCCTTACGCTTTTTTTTGAAGGAAACATTTATTTTACAGCCACTTTTTTCAATTGATAAATATTCTATAGTATCATAATTATTATAAAGTATTTTTTTACTTACATTACTTAATTCATCTATCGATAAAGCTTTTGCTCCTATATAAATATTATTACTATTTAATTGCTCATTTATAAAATTATTTAAAGATGGAGCATTAGAATAAATATTTATGCTCCAAATATAGGTTGTCAAATTATAATAAAATAAGCAAGAAATAATTAAAGCAATTATTGTTGTTTTATATTTTAATAGATTAAATAATGATGCAAATAAGCCAACTGATTTTACAATTTCAATATTATTATATTGCTTTAATAATATCTTTTTAGATGATAATGGAGCATAAAATGTATATGTGTATTCAAATACTTTTTTTATATTATAGGCTTTAATGTTTAATTCCTTTAATTGATTTAAAAAATTAGTGATATCAAAAACTCTTATTTTATATAAATGTAGGCCTTTAATCATCATAAAACTCAATATTAGTTATATTCCCTTTAATATTTATTTCTTCTTTTTCAAAATAATTAATGATTAAATCCTTACCCTTTATTTTTATTTTTTTATTAAAAAGTAAAATACTAATTTCATAATCATTAACACTCAAAAGCTTTTGATATTTTTGTATTTTAACAATATTCTTAAATATATAAATCAATTATATCACCGTTTAATAGTATGATAAAAAGTTTAAAAAAAGACTCATTTTACATAGAGCCTTTAATTTATTAATATGATTTTGATTTGCTATTACGACGAGCATTTTCAGATTTTAATTTTCTCTTAAGACCTGGTTTTAAGTAGAATTCTCTTTTGCGTGCTTCAGCTAGAGTTCCAGCTTTAGATACTTGTCTTTTAAATCTACGTAATGCATCATCTAAAGATTCGTTTTCACGTACAACAGTCTTTGGCATAATTTTCACCCCTTTTGAAGCAATGTTTGCTACCGTGCTTTATTATATAAAAGATGAAAATATTTTTCAAGATTATTTTTAAAAAATTTGTCATTTTTTTACTATATATTTCATATATATTACATCTAGTCTTTTTTATTATTCATATTTATCATTTTAATCGTGAATTTATTAAGATGAATATAATATAAAAGATGGTTTTTTATGTTTATATTATACTTAGTAACATAAATAGTAACTTTAAGCTTACTATTATTAGCAATTAAGTTGTCTGCAAGTATTTTTGCACTATCAAAGATTATCTTGTCCTTTAATTTGTTTTTTATTAAGCCATAGTGTGTACAGCCAAAAAAGATTTTTTTATATTTTTCTAGTTTATTTAATTCATTATTTATCTTAATAGGCTTATTACCTTCAATATAATTAACCAACTCACTAGAAATTGAATTATTTGTTTTATAAATATTACTTTTAATTGTAAAAGTAGTAGCCATTAAAATTGAATTATTATCAAATTCCTTCCTAATTATTTCTTTAAAGCAATTTATTGGCGTTATTACAGCAATATTATGCTTAACAGCTATAACAGATAAAGTATTACAAGCAAGAATTATTTCATTACAGCCCTTTTTCTTTAAAAATTCTATATTATTTATTAACCTATCATATAATATCTTTTCATTTTTATTTCCATAGGGATTAAAATTATAATCAAGTAATAAATAATAGGTGCTATATTTTTTATTACTAATTAAGTAATTTAAAAAAGATATAGCACCTAGTCCACTATCAATTATTCCAATTTTAATAACAATCACCAATTAAATATATGATTGCTATTATACTTTTATATTCATTTTAGCCTTTAAATCATTTTGTAGTTCTTCACTAAATTCATTTAAATCAGTAAATGAAATTACTTTAGTATGCAAAAGCTCAAGTAAATTATCAAATAGCTTAGATTTTGAATTTTCAATAACCACGCCGATTTTCTTAGAGTCTTTATTTATTTTTTTAAATAATGTCCAAAAATTAGATGAAGCATTCTCATTTCTTTTTAAAATGTTAATATAGCCTTCATTTAGCTTTTTCATATATTCTTCTTGCCAAGAGACAATTTTTACATTAAATAGCTTCCAATCACTTTCTTTTGGCATACAATGATGAAGAATCATTAATGCTCACCTTCCATAATTTTTACACCAGATGATGTACCAAGACGGCTAGCACCACATTCATTAACCATTTTTAAAGCATCATCATAATTTCTAACGCCACCAGCTGCTTTTACCTTACAAACACCTTTAACTGTATCTGACATTAATTTTACATCTTCAAATGTAGCACCTGATGTTGAAAAGCCTGTTGAAGTTTTAACATAATCAACCTTTACTTCCATACATATTTTACATACTTCAACTATTTCTTCCTTAGTAAGTAAGCAATTTTCAAAAATAACTTTTACTAAGGTATTATTAGCAGCATCCTTTACAGCTTTAATATCACTTTTTACTAAATCAAAGTTTTTATCCTTAACAGCGCCAATGTTAATAACCATATCAACCTCATCAGCTCCATTTAAAATAGCATCCTTTGTTTCAAAGGCTTTTGTAGCTGAAGTATTAGCCCCTAAAGGAAAGCCAATAACTGTACATACCTTAACAGTACTGCCCTTTAAAGCTTCCTTACATAATTTAATATGTGTTGGGTTAACACAAACACTTGCAAAATCATATTTTTTAGCTTCCTCACAAAGCTTTAAAATAGCTTCTTTTGTAGCATCTGCTTTTAATAATGTGTGATCAATATATTTATTTAGTTTCATATTTATTCCTCCATGTTTCCTATTACATATGAATCATATACTTCTTTAATAACTACATTTATTATACTATTTCTTTCTATATTTTGTATACTTTCTATTTTAACTTTAATAAAATTAGTTGTGTGTCCTACATAATAATCATTTTCTTTTTCTTCTATTAAAACGCTTACTACTTTATTTAAGAATTTTTTATTATATTCATATCCTAATTTATTTGATAAACTAATTAATTCATTGCATCTTTCCTTTTTAATATTTCCATTTATTTGATTTTTCATCTTAGATGCAACAGTTCCCTTACGAGATGAAAAAGGAAATACATGAATTTTACTATAGCCAATTTCCTTTGATGTTTTAATTGTTTCCATAAAATCCTCTTCAGTTTCATTAGGAAAGCCAACAATTATATCTGTTGAAATAGCAATATCCTTAACTTTATTTTGAATGTTTTTAACATTATTAATATAGGTTTGTAAATCATATTTTCTATTCATTAGCTTTAAAATATGATCACTTCCGGCTTGAAGAGGAATATGTAAATGCTTAGCTAGCTTATCATCATTAATAAGCATATTAATTAAATCATCATCTATTTCACTTTCTTCAATGCTTGATATTCTAAGCCTATATAAGCCATCAAGGGCTAATAAATCTCTTACTAAATTAGAAAAGGTGTAATTAGATAAATCCTTACCATAGCTACCTGTATGAATTCCAGTTAAAACAATTTCCTTATAGCCCATTTTTATTAAATGCTTTGCCTCATTTATAACCTCATCCTTATTTCTTGATTTTATTACACCTCTAACATAAGGGATAATAC
>CAKPZU010000069.1 GCA_934215405.1 uncultured Bacilli bacterium
AGTGATTTAAGTAATATTATTAAACTATTACCTTTAAGATATAATGAACTTGAAGCAAAAGATGCTTCATATAATTTAAATGGCATTCAAGATATTAAAAACGCTTATAACAAGCTTTATAGTGGTGATGAATATAGTTCAACCTTAAACTCTTATAAATTAAGTGTTTCTTCTAATAATGAAACTAAAGAATATGTTTATAATTCTTCTTATTACTATAATATTACTGATAATAAAGGTGTAATAAAAATTGAAAGTTTCTTGTATGATTTTACAATTACTTCGGGTAAGGTTAAATTAATAGCACCTCGTGTTACTATTACTGGTGCTAGCCAAAGATATATCTCAAGAGTAGCATCTTTAGTTAGTGATTATTCTTCATTAACAACAACTGAAGATTATGATACATTATCATTTACTCGTATTGCTGCATCTAATGAATATTATATTTCTAACCCTTCATATTTAAAATTTATTGAAGGCTTAGATTTAGCTAGTATTAGTGGGTTAAGCGTTACTACTACTAATGATACTATTACATTTAAAGCTTATGATGCATTAAAGCTTTCATCAATTACTGATGAAACATTATTATTAAATAAATGTAAAGCTAGTGCAACTGTTAGTGAAATTAATAATGCAAGCTATAGTGTTATTGATGAATTTTTAAGTTCAAGTGCTGCTTTTATAAGTAAAGAAGATATTGCTTCATTCGTTAAAAATAGTACAATAACTTCTTATAGCTTTACAAAAATTTATAATAATAAAACATTTACAACTTATGTTACTGATAAATATTATTATAGTGAATATGAAAACTATAATGAAGATGAAGAAAAATTTAATACAAATGTTATCTTTTATGCTTTAATTAATGGTACAGTAAAGAAAGCAACAATTTATTTTGATGGTGCTCATGATGCTCCATATATGGTCGAGGATCTTCCTACTAAATATACTTCAATTGCTGAATTTAAAGGTATTTCATTTAATAATATTGAAGCTACATCATTAAGTGGCGAAAGTCGTTTCAATTATGATGTAAATGAAGCATTTTTTAATGAATTATTAAAATTAAGTATTGAAGATGAAGTAGACTTTGAAGGTGCTAAAGTAACATTACTTGCTGATTCATTATTATTTAGCTTTGATGATGGATATGGAAATTTAAATGCTAGATACTCTTTAGTATTTAATGTTGATGCTAATTCATTCTATGGAGCATTCTTTGAATTTATTATTAATAGTGAAGAAGGAACATTAGAATAATTTTATGAAAAAAATTGCAATTTATGGAAAAGGTGGAATTGGAAAATCTACTACAGTTTCAAATCTAGCTAAAGCTTTAGTAGAATTAAATTATAAAGTCTTTCAAATAGGTTGTGATCCTAAGGCTGATTCAACTATCTTACATAATAATGGTCAAAGAATAATGACAGTTTTAGATGCTATTAGATTAGGTGTTGATGACGAAAAACATATTTTACATTTAGGAAGTGATGGTGTTTATTGCTTAGAAGCAGGAGGCCCTCGTCCAGGCTGTGGTTGCGCTGGACGAGGCATCATCGCTGCTTTTGAAAAAATTAATGAGCTTAATTTAATAGAAAAATATCAACCAGATTTTATTTTATATGATGTTTTAGGAGATGTTGTTTGTGGTGGCTTTGCTATGCCAATTAGAAATGGCTATGCAGATGAATTATATGTAGTAACAAGTGGTGAGATGATGGCTTTATATGCTGCTAATAATATAATTGAAGCTGTAAATGATAACACACAAGAGGGCTATGCTAAGTTTAAAGGCTTAATTGTTAATAAAAAGAATATTGAAAATGAAGATGAAATTGTATTAAAAGCAGCAAAAGAAATGAATGCCAATGTTTTTTTTACCTTGCCACGTGATAAAATAGTACAAGAAGCTGAAAAACTAAATAAAACAGTTGTTGAAGCCTTTAGTGACTCAAGTATGAGTAAGCTATATAAGAAACTTGCAAAGGAAATTGCCAATGAAAAATAATTTTATAGTAAATAAAAAATTAGTAAAATACAAATATCTTAATAGCTATAAGAATTGCTTAGCTACACATTGTAAAATTGATGTAATACTTGAAGAGTTAACAATGTTTAGCTCTTTTAATGTTTTAGTTATTGGTGTTTTTGAATGCTCATTTTATTCAAAAAAGGTAATCTTTAATAAAAATGTTAAAAATTATAGCTATTTATTAACAGATAAAGAAATAGTTTTTGCTTCCTTAGATGAATTAAATAAAACCTTAAAATATATGAATAGCTTAAAAGGAAATACATTAGTTTTATCAACTTGTATTCCTCAAATTAATAATTTAAATATCAAGTCATTAGTAAATAAATATGAAAAGCTAATCTTTTTAAATGTTGAAGAGTATACATCTTGTAATTCCTATGATATTTTAAGTGATTTTTATTTATCATTAAAATGCTTTTTAAATGATAATAATATTAATAAAGAAAAAATAGTAATTAATAATTATAGTAAAAATATCATAACTAATTTAAATAAAGCCTTACATTATAAAACAATAATTATTAATAATAATAAATATTTAGCTTTATTTAATTCATTTACTAATCATATAATTATTAATAATAGTATTATTCAACCATTATCATTTTATAAAGCTTATTTTAAGGAATTAAATATTTCTTTAAATAAAATTTCAAAGATTGAAAAGAAAATCCAAGCATTTGCAAGTAAATATAAAATGATATCAATTAAATCATTTTATGCTCCTTATATAGCTACTTTATTTTATGATTATCAAATAAAAATTAATAAAATAATTACTAGTAATTATAATATTAATGTCTATAATGCCTTAAAGACTTTAAATGATGATTGCTTAATATCATTTGATTCTTCTTTATCTTTAAATAAAAATGCTAATACCTATAACTTAGTTATTGATGATGAAAAACTATATGATCTTTCTAATTTTGATAAGGTATGCTATATAATTGATGAGGTATTATTATGGGACTAAATAAATATTTTACTTTAAAAAGTGCTAGAATGGCTCTTTATAATAAATTTGCTTTAATAGATAATTTAGCAGTAATTGAAATTTCAACCTCAGGGCATGGTGTTTATAATTATGGTGATTTAGCTTATAAGTATCCATTTAGAATAAAAAACAATTTATATACTACTTCTATTAATGAAGTAGAACTTTCAATTGGTGATTTTACTAAAGCAATTAATTCTATTAATGAAGCTATTAAGGATGGCTATAAACATATTCTTTTACTACCATCAAGCTTAGTTCTAATGCTAGGAATTGATTTAAATTTACTCGCTAATAAATATAAAAAAATGTTTAACATAAATATATTTACTATTAATGTAAAAATGCATGAAACGTATTATTCTGGTTTAAATGATTTTTATAATTATTTAACATCTTTAAATTATGCAACTGATAATAAAGTTATAAATTCTTATGCTATTATAGGTGGAGATAATTCTATTTATAATTATAATAAAAAAATAGAAATTAAAAAATTTATAAATCAGTATTTTGATTTAAAATGTTTACTTGTTGATTCAAATAAAATAAAATATGATGACTATTTAAAGCTAAGTAAGGTTAATTTTATTATAATTACATCACTTACTGCTTTAAAACTAGCTAAATTCTTAAAAGAAAAGTATGATATTGATTATTTATATTTTAATTCAATTAATTATCAAAGTATTAATGAATATTTAAATACAATTAATAAAGAATTTAATGTTCCTTTTAAAAAGAAAGAATTATTAAAAATAAATAATGATGTATATGCACAAATAAATAATGTCTTGCATTTTACTAATAAAAGGATTTTAGTTTATGCTAATGAAGATGATTTAAATTTACTTACGGATTATTTTAAATTATTTAATTATAATAATGTTATTTATTATTCAATGTATGAAAGTACTAATTATGAAAAAATTAATGCTGATGAATTTATTGATAATAATAAAAGAAAAGATGTTATTGTTATAAGTAGTGATTCAATATGTAAGCATTTTAAAAAAAGTGTAATTATTAATTATGATGGCTTAACATATAATTTAGTAACTGATATTGATAAAGAATTAATTTTACTTAATTCATTTTATGAGTTTTCTAAAAAACTTGTTAAAGAAATATTTTAATGAAAAGCATTATTAAGGAAAAACTTAAAATGCTTTTTATTTATTTTGAAGTAACAATAAAATAAATATTAAAAATTGCTATTGGTATATTATTAAAATACAAAATAATTAATGTTTCTTAATTAATTATAGGAAGCATTTATATTGTAAAAGGTGTAAAATCAAATTATCTTGTTATTGTAAAAGGTGTAAAATTAGTTCAATACTTTATTGTAAAAGGTGTAAAATTAAGTTATAATTATATTGTAAAACGTGTAGAATATTTATGGTGAGGTATAGTATGAAAAGAAAAATTGAAATATTTTTAAAAGAATGGAAGAATAGAAAAGATCATTTACCACTTGTTGTTATAGGTGCTAGACAAATTGGCAAAACATATTCAATACTTAAATTTGCAAAAGAAAATTATAAAAATGTAATAGAAATTAATTTTTCTACTAATGATGCTTTTTTTACAATTTTTGATAATGGGTATGATGTAGATAATATTATAAAGAATATTTCTTTAATAATGCCATCTGCAACTTTTGAAAATAATAATACTATTATATTTTTTGATGAAATTCAGCTATGTCCAAAGGGGATGAGTTCATTAAAACAATTTAAATTAGATGGGAGATATGATGTTATATGTTCAGGATCATTAATGGGAATTAACTATAATGAAATACAATTAAATAGTGTTGGATATAAAGAAGAATACATTATGCATTCTATGGATTTTGAAGAAATATTATGGGCAAGAAATTATAATGAAAAACAAATTAACGATATTTTAAATCATTTAATTTCTTTAACTCCATTTTCAGAGTTAGAATTAAAAGTTTATCAAGAATGCTTTATCGATTATTTGATAACTGGAGGTATGCCAGCAATAGTAAAAAAATTTATAGATAATAAAAACTTTTCAAATATTCTTACTATGCAAAGGCAATTAATAAATGATTATGAAGAAGATATTACTAAATATGCTAAAGGAATAGAAAAAGGTAAGATATTAAATGTATACAGAAATATACCATATTTTTTAGGTAAGGAAAATAAAAGATATCAAATAACAAAAATAAGTAAAAATGCTAAAAATAGAGATTATATTGGTACTTTTGAATGGCTATCTAATGCGGGAATTGTAAATCTTTGCTATTGCTTAAACGAAGTTGCTTTGCCACTTGCTGGTAATTATAATCCATATAAATATAAGGTATATTTCCATGATATTGGTTTATTGATTGCTTCACTTGATGATGAGGTACAAAATGATTTAAGAATCAATAAAAACTTTAATACATTTAAAGGCGCAATTTTTGAAAGCGTTGCTAGCGAAATGCTAATAAAGGATGGCTATAAATTATATTATTATAGTGATGAACGCTCACAAATTGAAATAGATTTTTTTATACGAGATAAAGATAGTTTGATTCCAATTGAAATAAAATCCAGTGATAATGCCACAGCATCACTTAATAACTTAATTAATAAAAATAAATACAATGATGTAAAATATGGTATAAAATTTGCAAATAAAAATATAGGATATAATGGAAAATTTTATACTTTACCATATTTTACAATGTTTTTATTGAAACAATTTATTGATAATATTAATAATAATTAGAATTTGAATAAGATCACTTCTTTTAAACAAAGTGATTTTTTTGTTTTGAAGTACTTCAACAAGTCATTGAAGTAACATTGAAGTACCTAATAAATTGTTTATTTATAAATAAAGATGGACAAATTATTTTTTAAATACTATAATTTATATGAACACGTTCATAAAAAGGAAAATATTATGCCAAAGATAATAGAAACAACTAAAGATAATGTCATTAATATAGTAAAAAGCCTACTTGATGAAGAAAAGTATGAGGAGCTAAACTGTCGTAAAATTGCTAAAATGGCCAATATTAGTTTAGGGACTCTTTATAACTTCTTTCCTTCAAAAATGGAAATGCTAGCTATTATTCTTTTAGATGATTGGAACATTATGATTAATAGCATCAAAAAGGATGTTTCTTTTATTTGTGGAATAAAAAATGTTTATGAAGGTGTAAGTGAATTTTCTAAAAAGTATTATCAATTCTGGGAATATAGTAAAACTAATTTTAAGGAATATATTCCATATTTAAGTAAAAGGTCTTTGCTTACTAAGCAAATTCTTTCAATCTTAAATGAAATTAAAGATTATAATAATTTAATAATTGATAATGATATTTTAGAATTTATTTCAGAAACAGTTTTACTTTATTCAACAAGATTAATTGAGTATAACAAAATTGAAAAAATATTCATTAAATTAATAGGAGGAAATAATAATGGATAAAAGCTTTAAAGACATAAGAATTGTTGATAATTTTTATCAATCTTCATCATTCTTTCCAATGCCACTTTGCTTAATTGGTACTTTAGATGAAAATGGAACGCTAACTAGCTTTGGATCATATTCTTTATGCTTTCCATACTACATTGCTGGAAAAGGATTTTATGCCATGATACTTGAATGTCGAAATAATTCAAATACATGTAAAGGATTATTAAGGCATGGAAAATGTAGTATTAACTTCTTACCTTTTAGTAAGAAAAATTTTGAAGAGCATGTACGTCTTGGCTTCCCAGGAGATACACCTGAAGAAAAGATGAAGGATTTTAAGTTTACTGTTGATGATGGTATGTCAAAGCAAGAAAATCCAACAAATAACTATCCAAAAATCATTAAGGAAGCTTATCAAGTATTTGAATGTACATGGATAAAGGAATTGGATAATGCTCAAGATGATAAAGTGCTTGAAGAATATAATGAGCCATATCATAATTTCAATGGTGTTACTTCAAAATATGGAGCTCACTTTATTTTAAAGATTGATCATATTTTATTAAAGGATAAATACTATATTAGAATTCTTTAAAAAAACAAGTAGTACAATGTATGTTTGTTTTATTGGAGCCTTAATGTTTAGTGTTACTTTATTTATAAGCATTGTTTTAGGATTAACACCATTTCCAAAATGGACATGCATTTTTAATGTAATTTTTATATTTATTTTACTATTTCCATTTAAAATAGTTGGATCATTTAATTTAGCTAGTGCTTTAACATTTTTAGGCTTATTTATAACATTATGCTTAATTTAAAAAGGAAGTAAGAATATGAAAAATAAAGATTTAGTATTTGATAGAAATGTACATGTTTTATATTCAAAGGAATGTGAGAAAATATTAAAAAAGAAAATAGCTTTACATTATAAAAAAGAGCAAATTAATGAAATTTGGGAAAAGATACAAATGCAATATGTTGATTTTTTAAAGGATTGGCGAACTGATTTGAAAGGAAAAGAAAACTTTCATAATGGTAAAGGCGGAACATATGATTGTATTGCTATATTTGCTTATTATGTTGTTTTAAAGGATGTAACTACTTTTAAAGAAATAGAAGAAATTGAAGAAGAATTAGTACTTCCTAATTTTAAAAAGCTTAAATTTGTAAATTGTAATAAGATGATATTTAAAAAGCTAATGTATAAAGCATTTTGTATAGCTAAAAAGAATTGTGATAAATATAACGATTATATAATGGAAGTTAAAGAATTTGATAAGGATAAACCAATTTATTATGAATTTACTAGTTGCCCTGTAGCTGAATTTGCTATAAAGCATAATTTAGAAGAAATTACAGGGGCTTTATGTAATGTTGATTATAAATCAATGGAATTAATACATGCTAAATTAATAAGAACATCAACTTGTGTTTTTAAAAATAAATGCGATTATACAATAGTTGGTGATAAGGATGAATATATTAAAGATCATCCAGAATATATTGATGAAAATGGCTTTAGGAGGAATAAATAATGAAATATCATATAGAAAGAAACACAGTTCAAGAAACACTAGTCATTCCTTTATATGGAAGGAAGAAATGTAGTGAGCTTTATAAAAATTTATATTATGATAAAAACGCTATTAAATTAATTGATAGTTTAGATTATGATTTTTCTTTACTTGAAGAAAAATCAAAAAAACTAATGTATCGCTTTGGCTTTTTAGAAGCTGCAATTCGTCAATATGATATCATACAAGAAGTAAAGGATTATTTAAATAAAAATCCAAAAGCAGCAGTGGTAAACTTAGGCTGTGGGCTTGATAATATTAAAAGCCATGTTGATAATAATATGTGTAAATTTTATAACCTTGATTATAAGGATGTTATAAAGTTAAGAAATGTTTTAATAGAAAAAAATGAACGAGAAGAAAATATTGCTTGTGATTTAAATGATACCTCTTGGTTTAGTAAAATTGATAAAAGTAATGGCGTAGTCTTCTTTGCAGCGGGCGTATTTTATTACTTTTTAAAAGAAAATGTAATAAAGTTAATTAACAAAATGGCATCTTGCTTTAAAAATTCTAAATTAGTATTTGATGCTGCTAATAAAAAAGCAGTTAAGTTGATGTTAAAAACATGGATTAAAACCGCATCAATTAAAGATGTTAATGCTTATTTTGCTATAACTGATGCTAAAAAAGAACTTATACCCATAAATAATAATTTTGTAGTTTCAAGTAAAGGATATATGCTAGGCTATAACGATTTAAAAGATAAGTCAATAAGTAAATTCTTTAGATTTTTATCTAAGGTTGGAGATAATATGATGAAAATGCAAATTGTCAGAATAGATTTCAATGAAAAGTAATTAAAATGATAAATTTGTTACACTAAATTTAAAATTGGTGATACAAAATGAACGAGGAGAAATATTATGAAAAGAATAGATTTTACAATAGAAAAAGATGGATTTTATGGTGCTTATTTTAAATGTAAAAATAAAACTAATAGTGCAATTATTGCCTGCATTGGTGATGATTGTAAGGATTATATGACGATGTGTTGTGTAAAGTGGCTTATGAGTAAAAGAAATGTTAATATATTAACAATGTCACCAAATCATAAAGATTATAGCCATCATAATTATCCGCTTGAAAGAGTATAAAAGGCTATTAATTTTTTAAATGAAAATGCCAATGATAAAATTGGAATAATTGGAGCTTCAACTACAGGAACTCTTGCTCTTACTTGTGCTTCTTATTTTAAGCAAATAACACTAACTATTGCTCTTACTCCAAGTGATTTTATTTGGCAAGGCTTTATGCAAGGAAAAAGAGATGGCTATACAGAATGGCCTGTTGAAAATGAATCATTATTTACATATCAAGAAAAAAAATTACCTTATATGCCATTTTGCTATAAGCATCCAGAATATGGAAAGGTTATAGAAGAGGAAGCAAAAAGCACTAAAAATATGATGGCATCATGTAAAGTTTTTGATGATTCAGAAAAAGCTCATCCAATTCAAGAGGACGAATATATTAAAGTTGAAAACATAAATGGTATTCTTCTTTTAATTGGTGCAAAAGATGATTCATTATGGAATACTGCAAAATATATTAAAAGAATGGAAAAAAGATTAAATGAAAAGCCTCATAGATGTGAATTAATCGCTAAAGTATATGAGCATGGTACAATGGTACACACTTTGTTTTCCCAGATGGCTTACTAAAAAAGATTTTCCCAGTTTTTAACCAAGCTATTTTAAAACTAATTTTTAAAGCAGCAAAGGATTATCCTCACGAATGTAAAGAAACAAGAATTGATATAGAAAAGCAATTTTTAAATGCAATAGATAAATGGCAAATGAATATAGAATAGCTTTAAATATTATTTAATATTGACTAATTGCCTAAAAATGGCTAAAATAAAGTTGTACTTTACATTAGCCAAAAAGGAGAATTTAATTATGTATACAATAAAAAGAAATATTGAAGATGTAATTATAAGAAGAGCAAATAACAGTAAAGCAATTTTATTAACTGGTTCACGACAGGTTGGAAAATCAACGCTTTTTAATCATTTATTTTCATATGCTAATCGTGTTACATTTGATGATGATCTTATTCTTCTACAAGCAAGTGAAGATCCAGCTCTTTTCTTATATAATAATCCTTGTCCACTTATTATTGATGAAGTACAAAAATGCCCAAGTATTTTTAATAGAATAAAAATATATTTAGACAATAGTGAAAAAATGGCTAACTTTTTTTTGACAGGTTCACAAAAATTACAATTACTTGAAAATGTAAGTGAATCTTTAGCTGGAAGAATATCAATTATGGAGCTTGATTGTTTATCAATGCGTGAAATTACAAGTAATGATTTTAACAAACATTTTGTTCCATCTTTTGAGTATATTAATGAAAGAGAAAAAAAATTAACTAGCTATGATAATATTTGGGAGAAAATACATAGAGGATTTTTTCCAGAATTATATAGCAATTTAAACAAGGAATGGATAGATTTTTATCAATCGTATGTAAAAACTTATGTTGAAAGAGATGTAAATAAAATAATCAAGTCGAAAAATCATTTAACATTTGTAAAATTTATGACTAGTGTTGCAGCAAGGACAGGTCAAATTTTAAATTATAAAAATATATCATCGGAAATTGGAGTTTCTGAAATAACAGTAAAAGAATGGATTTCTATATTAGAAAAAAGTGGAATAATTTATTTATTAAAGCCTTATACTCCAAGC
>CAKPZU010000070.1 GCA_934215405.1 uncultured Bacilli bacterium
TCTAACTCCTAAACAATTTAAAGAGTTTTTTACCCCCTAAACACTATAAAGTGTCTACTTTCTCTTGACTAGTGCAACGTTAAAAAACTCCTAGGTTATTAGCCTAAGAGTTTATTTATTCTATTTAATTAATCGTTATCTACGTAGAATTCCATTGGATATGTTAAGTATTGAACTTCTTCAAGTTGATCACAAGTTACATAACCAGCTGGAGCCTTTAATAATGAAGGAATACGATTAACAATTGTTGCACAAGTATGTTCAACAGTTGCTGGCTTTACAACGTGATATTCAACATTTGGTTCACCAAAGATTTGCCAGTCACACATATCGCCATCTTCTTTTCCATAAACCTTACCAATTGTTTCTTCTTCAACTGTGATACCTTGCATAGTTGTTGCAGTTACAACAGCAGACATACCAATACATCTTCCAGCTTTGATTTCTTTACCTAATGTATCAGAATAGATATCTTTATCAATAATATAAGGTACATGTTTTTGAGTAATTGATTTAATCGTTAAATGAAGCTTGTTACAAATTGCTTCAACAGAATTCCATGCATATGATGGTTCAAATTCTGCTGGATGAGCAATCTTTTGTTCAAATTCTTCTTTAGTTAAATCACAGCCATGAGCATTAGCTAAAGCAAGTCCATATTCATCAACGTTATAAGAGTAAGCACCTTTAATCTTAGTAATTTGGTGACATCCTGCTGCTGCTAAACTAACCATGTTAATCCAGAAAATATCTTGCATACCAGCACCAGTAATAGTACAACCAGTTTCCTTAGCAAGCTTGTCTAGTCTATTAACCATTCCTGCAGCTGTTGTATTTGGATAAATAGCTTCTTCACATGTAGTAATTACATTGATTCCTCTACTTACACACTTTTCAACCATTGGATAAATATCTTTAATAAATGAGAATAAAGTAACAATTGCTACATCAGCATCACATTCATCCAATACTTTATCTGCATTATCAGAAATAATAACACCAGTTTTAACACCAAGTCCTGCAAAATCGCCAACATCCATTCCAACTACTTTTGGATTAACATCAATTGCACCAACAATTTCAGCTCCGTGTTCATAAGCATAACGAATTGTATACTTACTCATTTTACCACAACCATATTGAACAATTTTAATTTTTCTCATAGTATAATCCTCCTAATTTGTTCATCAAATTAATTATAAACTCTAATGTAGCATTAGAGTCAAGAGGCTTATTTAAATTTTACAGGTACTTGTAAACGTAAGAACATATTTCTTTGTTTTTCATCAAAAACATTAAATTCTGTTAAAATTTCACATATATAATCGCCACAAATCTGGTAATTATTAGTTTTACAGTATTCAAATAATCTTTTGGCATACTCTATTTCATCATCATAGTTTTCAGCATATATACAAGCATACATCCCACTTTCAATAATATCGATATCATTTCTATTTTTAAATGATTGGCTTTGTACAAAAATAAATATATTATCAGCAACAAAGTTAAAACTCTCATAATCTTCTTTTTTTATTGATGTTCCAACATTATATGTATGAATGTATGAAAAGCTATTTTCAACCAATTTATTTCTAAGTAATGTCAATGATTTTTCATAATCATTAATATTCCCTAAATAAAAATTATTTAAGCATTTATCCTTGAAGATATATCGTCTATCAATATATTGAAGATTGCAAATTCCTGAAGTTGGAGCCTTTCGATAATGCTCAATCGTTTTTATTGAACGTTCAATAGCATCATGCTTTAGCTTTAAATCATTAATTTGTTGATGAATTTGCTCGTTTTTCCTAGCTAAAATACTTTCAATTAAGGCAATGTCTTTTGATTCTAAAACCTCTTTAATTTCTTGAAGGCTCATATCTAACTCCTTCATATAAGCTATCATATCAAGCCTAGCATTTTGATTTATATTATAATAACGATACTTACTAGCCTCATCAATATAAACAGGCTTTAATAAATTCATTTGATCATATAATCTTAGTGTTGCTATTGTTGTATGGTTTAATTTAGCCATTGTACCAATTGGAATTAAGAAATCATTCATAAGCTTTCCTCCTTTATTTATGATTTTAAGTTTCTTAAATAAATTATATTTTATTTTTTAAATATAAACAATATTTAATCATTATTAGTATTTTTATTAATAAATGTTTTAGCTCTATAACCAAGTATAAATACATCATCGTCATCAACTATTTTTGTTTTTACTAAATTATCTTCTTTAATATTAAAATATCTAATTTCATTAATATCAAATTCATAGCATCCAAAATCATCAATTGAATGATATAAATCATTTGTTATTTTTATTTTATTATTAATAAAGCATACTATAACATCATGGTCTATAAATTCTAAATGATTACTATAATAGCATTTTGTAATTATATAATTATCATTTAATCCATAATATTTAAATTTGTTTGAATTCACTTTTAAATAAGCTTCTCCTTTAATTCTATCTAAATGTGCTTCAGGGAAAAAATGATTAATAAGTGAAATTAAGCCAACTAATGTAAAAAGTAAAAGTGGTATTAATAAAAGCCATAGAATAGTACTAATTATTATTGCTACTACTTCATTACTAATAAAAGCTTTCATATTTTTAGCAAAATAAATAATTAAAACAGCCTCAACAATTACAATTAAAAATGCTATTGTGATTGAAACATTAGATATTTTATGATTAATTCTATCTTTCTTTTCAAGCTCATTGATTCTGTCTTTATATAATTTACTTGCATTACTTAACCGATGCTTATAATATTTCATATAATACCCTTTCTTAATAATATTAAATTTCAGTTATTTATTAATTTCTCTTTTATTTTATCAAAAAAGAAAACATTTAAAAAGAGCAAGAATCTAAACCTGCCCTTATTTTTCAACACTAGCTTTAGAAATATTAGCTTTTTTAATAGCTTTAACTTCTTCATTACTTAGTTTCTTTTGTCTTTTATAAGTATATAAGCCATTCATTTCTTGCTCAACATCATATAATTGAGTGTAACAAAATCCAACAACTTTATTACAATTTAACATTAGATCAATTAAATATGTATATGTCTTTACAAATTCATCATTAGTTAATGAAACATCATTATAGCCCCAACCACTTGTGGAATTTTTAAGCTTCATACCACCAAATTCAGAAATAATAATTGGTTGATTTAGATATTTATATGACTCATTATATTTACTTGGTGCTAAGGCATTAGCAAAGGTAATCTCGTTATTATTTAAAGCATCAATATGCTTTTTAAAGCTTTCATCCAATTGATAATTATGAATATCAAATATATCAGTATCATTGCAATGAAATCCGCCACTTGCATCAACACAAGGTCTTGTTTTATCAAGCTCTTTAGTAAATTTATAAGCTTCCTTTAAAAAGTTAACATCTCTATTGCTTTTATACTCATTTACCTCCCAAACCTCATTTAAAGGACACCAAGTTATAATACTAGGATGAGAGTAATCTCTTTCTATTTCTTCTTGCCATTCATTTTTAAATTGGCTTAAGTAAGTACAATCCTTAAAATCTATACCCCAGCTTGGATATTCACCCCAAACAATATAGCCTTGCTTATCACATTCATAAAGGAAATTACTTTCAAATACCTTTTGATGTAATCTTGCTCCATTAAAGCCAAATCTTTTTGAAAGCATTATATCTTTTTTAAATTCTGTTACATCCTTAGCTGTATATATACCATCTTCATAATAGCCTTGATCTAATACTAAGCGTTGGAAGATTGGCTTATTATTTAAATAAAGCATATTTTCTTTAATATCAATAAATCTTAAACCAAAATATGAATATACAGCATCATTTTCAAAACTAATTTTAATATCATATAAATTTCCTTTATTAATATCCCATAAATGCTTTTCAAGTAAATTAACATTAATATTTAAATGCTTATTACAAATAGCTGTAATATTAGCCATTTCCTTATTTTTATAAGTTATTAAAAAGTTTACTGTTCCACTTGTATTAGTATTTAAATCAATATTAACAGTTTTTTTACCTTTAACTGCCTTAAATTTAACATTTTCAATATATGCTTGAGGTACCTTTTCAAGCCATACTGATTGCCAAATGCCTGTAGTTCTTGTATAAAAACAACCAAATGAATCCTTTAAATAGGATTGCTTACCTCTTGCTTGATTAGTTAAATTTTCATCAGTTACATGCAAAACAAAACTATTTTTACCATTTACAATATATTTTGATATTTCAAATTTAAATGGAGTGTATCCACCCTTATGTGTTCCTATTTCTATTCCATTTACATATAATGTTGCTTCATAATCAACAGCATTAAAATTAATAAATAATAAATTATTATCCTTTGCTAATTCTATTTCCTTTTTATAATAGCAATGCTTAATAAAATCTTTATGATTAATTAAAGATAATTTAGATTCTGGTGCAAATGGAACATTTATTTTTTTAAATTTTTGACGCTTTAATATTTGCTTAACGCTATATTTATTATCATTATCAATAATAAAATCCCATAATCCATTTAAAATTTGATAATTTTCTCTTCTAAACTGATAATTTGGATATTCATTTCTATATATTTTGTTTTTCATACTATATTTCCTTTCTTTGCTTGCTTATAAACATTACCATTATTAATGACAAGAAAGCAATAAGAACTAGTGATGAATTTAATTCACCATTACAGCCTTTTTTATTTGAAGTAACAGTTATTTTGATTTCTTTTTTTATATTTGAGTTATTTTCAATAACGCTAATAGCTACTTCGCCTTCCTTTAATGCAGTAATAAAGCCTGATTTTGTAACACTTACTATACTTTCATCACTTGAAATATAAGAATATGAGTAATCAGCATTAGTTGGGTTTAATTGCCCTACAATTTGATATGTATCATTTACCTTTAAATTTAATGAATAATCTAGTAATTCCATGTCTGTTGCTTTTATTATTTGATTTGTTGGAAAATCATTTTTTGTTGGCTCATCACCCCAAGTAGTAATTGTTTGAATTACAACATTATCAAGCATATATGAACCATTCCAAGATTGAACTCCAACATTTCCCATTTGTAAAAATGCAGCACCATAAGATCCATAATTTAAATCAACTACATCAAACATTTTATTACCTTGTAAATAAAAAGCCATTCTATTATCTAATGCTCTTATTTCAACTTCATATTTTGCTTTATATTGGAATTCAAAGTAATCACTTGCTAATTCCTTGGTATTACCATTATTACAAGCATAGAATGTATATCTATACTTAGTTAATTCAATATAATAGCTATTATTTTCCCAACCATTTGCTCTAAAAATCAAACGAATTATTTGTTCATCCTCTTCAAGACCTAAAGGTATTAAATCCATTTTATAAGAAAAATTCTTATAATTCGCATCTCCAATTAAAGCTTTAGCATAGCCTTTTAGTTTGCTAACAAAAACTTTATTATTACTATCAAATGGATCTGTTGCAATACTACTACCACGTGTTGCTACAATCCCATCTGGTAATTTTGAAGTATTTTCAAAATCAAACAAATCACTATGTAATGAATAACGAGGAGTTGTAATATCACTTGCATCTATATTATGTGAAATATTAATACTATTAACAATGTAACCAGTTTGCCAAGTAATAAAGCCAAAAGCACCAACTTTATATTCATTATCCTTACAAGCCAATATCTTTACATTATCTAAAAATACCATTATATCATCATTTTTAGCGACAATTTTCACATTACATGCCATAGAATTAGCAATACCTATATTAGCACAATCTAAAAATACTTCTTTTCCTTTATCATCCATTTTAGAAATCCAAGCTAAATTTGATTTATAATTAAAAATATAAGAGCCATTACTATTTTCTGTACTTTGACTTCTAAAAACTATCTTACCCCATGAATAATCTGTATTTAAATAAACAGGCTTAATTTTAACATTTAAAGTAAAATCATCCCAATATTTATTTGAACCACCAAACATTAGCTTACTTTCATCAACTTCAGCTTGCTTTAATTGTCTTAACACGCTATTTACTACTTCAAAATCATCAGCATTTGAAACACTTAAGGCTTCATTTATAAATGAATAATCATCAAAACTATTAATTACTATACCATTTTTATATTCTTCATTAATTTTAATTACTTTATCTAATTTACTTTTACATTCACTAACCAAATTATCTATTTCACTTGTTGAAGTTGAGGAATTTATTTTAGATGAAGTAAGTGATATTAATGAATTTATTTCATTGATTTTAGAATTTGAATATTCATCAAATGAACTTATATAACTATTTAATGTATTAATAGCATTTTTTCTATATTCAAGAAGTTGCTTATCATCCTCTTGATTTTTTGTTTCTATTTTACTTATTTTTTCTTTATAATCAATTACTAGCTTATCAATTAGTTTTTTTGTTTTAAGATTATTTACCTGTGCTTTAAATTCATTAACTAAATTATTAACTAATACTAAATTAGTAGAAGAATAATCTTCTTCCTTATAAGATGTTAAAATACTATTAATAGCATTTTCTTTAAATTTATTTAATGCCACTTCATCAGCATCAGATATACATAATATATTATCAACCTCATTTTCAAATGAATTGATTATTTCTTTAACATCATTAAATGTTAAAGCATCATTTATTAAAGTGGTCTTTGAATTAATAATTTTCTTAATTTTATTTTGATTTTCAATAGTATAATCATTCATATTAACATAATTATTAATTAGTGAAATACAATCTTCCTTAAAAACATTTAATTGCTTAATTCTTACTTGATATAGTTCATCATGTGCTTGTTGATATATTTTTTCAACCTCAGCATTAGTTTTAGCATTATTAATATCAAGCAAGAATTTTTCTTTTATTGCGTTTATTAAAGCTAAGTTTTCCTTGCTATAATCGTTTTCATCATATAAATCATTAAAGAAATTTCTTTTATCCTTCTTTAAATTATTTAATGAAATAATTTCTAAATCAGTTTTATCATCGACATAATCAAGCTTTAAATTATCGATAGCAAATGCTGTTTGCCATGTTTCAAAACTAAAATAACCTGTCGATAATTTATCTTCACTTATTTCAAGAAGCTTTTGATTATTAACAAATAATGACTTGTACCAACCAGATGTATAAATCTTGATTAATGATGTTTCATCATTTTTTATTCCAAAATCAACACTATCTAATAATTGTTTTTCCTTTAAATCAAACTTATATAAATAAAGACGCATATAGGATGCTGTAATTTCAGCCTTATATGTTGTATTATTATCCCATCTTCTAAATTGAAAATTCAAAATTGAATATTTTTCATTTTCAAAATGTGGAGTTATTTCAAATTCAAGCGTTGAATATTGACCTTCAAGCTGATTGCCAAAAATTGCATTTGTCCAACCATTAGTATTTGAATTGATTAATTTTCCTTCACTTACACTATAGCAATTTTTTGTAGCTTCACTATCAAAGGTTAATTGCTTTAAAAAATTATCAGTTGAAAAGTCTTCATTAATAACATATTCATCATCATTTTTCGCATTAAGCTTAATGCTATTTTCAAAAGAAGCTGTAATAAGTGCTAACAAAATACCTGATACAATAACTTTTCTATTCATATTTCTTTTACTCCTTTTTATTTAATGATATTTCTTCTATACTGCATAGGAGAAATTCCAATTTTTAATTTAAAAACCTTATTATAGTAATTAGCTTTTGAATATCCTACCAATTTGTATATATCCTTAAGCTTATAATTAGGATCCTTTAATAATTCTATTGATTTATTAATTCTTACTTCATTTACATATTCAAATAATGATCTATCTGTTGCTTTTTTAAATAAGCGAGACAAATAACTTGGATTCATATAAACCATTGAAGCTAATGATTCTAAGGTAAATGCTTGATTATAGTTTTTATTAATATAATCAATTAAAAAAGCTATGACATCATTAGATTCTTGAAAATCATTAACTATTTTATTTTTATTTACAACATTCATTCCCATTAATTCTTCTTGAAGCATTTGTAATATATATTCTTCTGTTTCAAGCTTACTGATAAATTTAACTTTAGCCTTTTGGGTTAAATAAACATCTTCAAATTTTCCTTGTCCACTGAGCATTAATATCTTTGTATCCTTGTATTTATTAATTACTAGATTCATAATATCAAGGCCATTGCCATCGGTTAAGTTAACATCACATAAAACAACATCTATTTTTTTACTTTTTAAGATTTCAAGTGCTGATGCATAGGTCAATGAGACATATATTTCAAAAAAATTATGGCATTTACTTTCGATATAAGATTTTAAATATGTGACAATTTCTTCTTCATCATCTACTAATAACAATTTATACAGTCTTTATTCCTCCTAAATTTAAAATAATGCCAAGGCCATTACTTTTACTTCTATATACAATTAAATCACCATTTATATAATTTAATCTTGTTTTTATATTTTTTAAGCATGAAAATGTTTCATTACTTTCATTATTACCTAATGTTTTTAAAACACTCTCATAATTTTCATCACTTATAACTCCTGAATCTTCAATTTTAATATATAGATTGGCATTTTCTTCATATATTTTAATTGTTAATGATGAGCTATTAATATTTTTTTCAAAAACATATTTAAAACTATTTTCAATTATTGGTTCAATAATTAAATATGGAACCTTCATCATTTTATATTTATTAATTAATGGATCAAAATTAATAATAATTCTATTATTTAATCTTTCGTTTTGAATATTTAAATAATTCAAGGCATGCTCATATTCTTGATATAAAAATACATAATCCTTTGGATAGGTTATATATTTAAAAAATTGTGATAAATTGAATGCAAATTCTTCTGCTTCGTCATACTTTTTACTAACTATTTCTTTCCTTAAGAAAAAATATGTATTATGTAGAAAATGAGGATTAATTTGTGATTGTAATTTTTTATTTTCTGCTTCTTTTAATAATACCTCTTGACGATAATTAATATTAAAATATGTTTGCAATTGCTCACACATATTATTAAAAGAATTAACTAACATTTTCCCTTCTTTGGAAAATTTTCCATTTATTCGATAAGAATAATTTTGATTTTCAAGCTCTTTAAAGCCTGTTGAAATCTCATCAAACACCTTTGTCCCTTGCTGCTTTACAATGTAAATACTTGTAATACAAGCAGCAATACCAATAATAAATAAAGAAACAAATATAACAGAATATAGTGTATTTAAAACTTCTATATCGCTTGAAAATGATTTACAGCTTAAAGACATCCCATATTCTTCCTTAGAGTAACTTAAATTACTTTTGCTATTGATATTATTGCTATAGGTTACGTTTCCAATATTCATTAAAACACTATCATTATTTAAGTTTATAAAACTTCCAATTTTTGAAAAGAAAACATTTGTATCTAAGGTAATTAAAATAGCAATATTTTCATTTTTATTATTCTTCCCAAAAACAATTTTATTATTTAAAGAATAAAAAAGTTCATCGCCTAAGTCATCACTAATTACTCTATCTTTTGTAACACCATTAGCATTAATTAATATTTTTTGCTCTTTAAAATAGATATCAATTTGATTCATAAGTGCTGAAATTGATTGGAAGGCTTTTAATGTTGAAATTATTTCAACGTAATATTCTTGCTTAGTTGTTTCATCAAGTAGCTCAGAAGCATTTTCTATCATCAAAACATTATAATTTGATTGTAATGATAAGGATATATTTTTAAGTATTTGAGCATCTTTATAAACACTATCATAATAAGCCTCAACATTATTTGAGTAAATGCTTTGATATGATTGCTTAATTTTACTTGAGGCATAATTTTCAAAAAGAAGTAAAAAAGAAAACACAATTGCCATTATAGCAGTTGATACAATACTTATTGATAAAGGATGTGCTTTCTTTTTTATTTTCATAACTTTTGCCTTTTAATTATTATAACATCAATTATTTCTAGTTTAAATATCTATCCAATTTGTTCCATCATAAATAAATAATTCATGCAAGGTAGTATCATAATATGTTGAATAGTAAGGACATAAACGAGTTGTAGGTCTTTCACTTGTTGGGCCATATGTTTTTATAACACCCTTTTTTTCAAAGGTAATACGATTATTACTATCACAAGCAAATTCTTCATACTTATCCATATCATTTAAAAATGTATAATATATGTAGTTTTCAACTCTTACAACATAATCATTTTTAGCATTTAATGGTCGAGAAATAAATGTAAATCCTTCATTGTCCTTATTATTTAAACCATCTGTTCTATTACCCCAAATTGGTGCATGTGGGCAATGAAGTCCTTTTACATGAAAATTATTGATTTTTAAATAGCCTAAAGTTGCTGGAGAATATGAGCTTCCAACATCATAGCTATTATCAATTACATTAATAATTGATAAATTTTTATAATCAAGAGCTATATAATAT
>CAKPZU010000071.1 GCA_934215405.1 uncultured Bacilli bacterium
AGTGAAAGCATTAATGGTATTAACCTTTATACTTACTGTGGAAATGATCCGATTAATTATACTGACCAAAGTGGACACATTGCTATTTCAACAATTATTCTTCTAGCGTGTATAGGTTTAGGCGCATTAGTTGGTGGCACATATGCCGGAGTCACTGCCTATAATGATGGAGCACGAGGATGGGAATTAGTTGGATGGACAGTTCTTGGTGCTGTAGTAGGCGGAGTGGTTGGAGGACTTGTAGGATATTATGCAGGACCAATGGCTGCAAGTTTATTTGGCTCTGGTAGTGGATTTGTGTTCACAGGTGGATTAGGCTCTGTTGGAGTAGTTATATCTGGTACTATGGCTGGAACTTTAGTGACTGCGGGAGCTATAGGCTTGACTTATGCAGGAGCTTTAACTGCAAGTGGAGTTATGATGTTTGCTAAAGGTAATGGACCTAGAATGGGACATAACCAATATGAAAATAAGCAAATAGATTCATTATGTAAAAAATATAATTTATCAAAAGAACAAAGAAGAATTTTGCATGATTATATCTCAGGTCAAAATTATTCATATCATGAAATTGAGCAAATAATTAAGGAATTATTCTTTAGTTAGTAAGGAGAATAAATGAAAGATTTTAAAGAAAATTTAGATTTTAAAGATTTATTAAAAAAAATGAAAATTAACAAAATTAATTTTGTTCGAGGATTAGGTATAGTTGAAGATAGATTTGAGTTATTCTTTATAGGAAATAATGAGGAAATCATTATCGAAATCGAAACTAATTTTAGGATAAGAAACAAAGAAGAAGTTTTGTTAAGTTTCAACGATTTGTATTTAGATAATAATCGAAAAGAAATGAGTGTAAAAAAATACAGAAGTCAAGCAAATATAGAAAAATCATATTTACACACGCAATTAGAATTTATTAATTCAATATTAGTAAACGCAAAGCCTAAAAGTGTTGCTCTTAAATCATATGGCGATTTATATATTTATTTTTATAGAAAAGGAATTATATTAGAAATACTAAATGATACACATTTAGAAGATGCTTGTTTATATAGAATTATTTGTAAGAGTGATAAGATTAATTATGCTTATGAATGTTGTGTTCAAAACAACAAACTAGTGTTTAATAATCTAAATTTTTAATAATTTTCTTTTGAATAAAAATATTTAATGAGTAAGAATTAGATAATAAATAATTATTAAATGGACTTTTGACAAAACTTATTCATTTTATAATTTAGCGAATCTGCTTCATTGTAGGTTCGCTTTTCTTTTGTGTGCCGGGCATGGCGTATAACCAAAGTGTGAAAGTCCCAAGAGGAGATGCCGAAAACTCATAGCGAACTCCAAGGTATCCTTCGTGAGGGTGAACGCGAAAGAAGGAGGTAGCAAAACTTTAGCCTAAATATCGAAGTGAAGCCGTGAGAGAGGCTACCTGTAACGGATGAAATTACTAAGCAAATTGAAGTCTTAGGCAAACGTAACTTATAGGTAGTAAATGAGGATAGGTAGAAAGAGAAGGTTATATGAATTACCACGGGAGGTTTTGTAAAGATAAAACTAGTAACAACGAATTACAAGAAGTCAGCAGAGGTCATAGCAGGAGTAAATACTGAAGGACTGAACAATTTAAAGACTACAATAGTCTTAATAATCGTTGATGAGTAAGTCAGAATGTACTTTAAAAGGAGATGCTACTACTTCAGCCTCAACATTATATAGGTATATTCACAATGAATACCTAACAGTCACTATTCATGAACTACCAAAGGTAGTTACACTTAAAAAAAGAAAAAAGAAAATACCTTCTCAATATGAATATGCTGAAAATAAAGGAATTGATAGAACTGGTCATTTGTATAATGATTGGATAATTTATCAAGATAAGAATAGAATAGTAACCTATTGGGAGATGGATTTTTTATGAGTTCCTCATTGCTCTTCTAAAATGATTCTTTCTCTTACAATTCCACAAATTCAATTTATTGCTTTATATATAATTAAGAATCCTGATAATGATAAAGTATTACAAGTATTCAACCAAATTGAAGAAGAATTAGGATTAGATTTATACAAAAAAATATTTGAAGCTATTGTAACTGATAGAGATAGCAAATTTTCTAATATCCAAGCATTTGAATATAATAAAAGTAAAGAAAAAAGAACTGCATTGTTTTATTGTGATTCTGGTGCAAGCAATCAAAAGCCTAATATAGAAAACATCAATAGTCAATTACGCTTGTTTATAAACAAAAAAGCCGATATTTCAGATGCAATACAAGAACAATGCTACGAATTGTCCTCACACCTTAATAGTCGACTCTTAGCTTCATTGGGTGCATCATCAACAGTTGATGCATTCATTGAATTGTTTGGTGAAGACGCATTACATAAACTTCACCAACGTAAAATTGAGCCAAAAAGTGTTTCACCAAGGAACATCATAAACTCAAAATAGCATAGTACTTGCACATAGGGTGGCAAATCAATGCTAAACTGCACTTAGTTTTAAAAACTGCATTTAGTATCGAGTTTTTGTGCGCTCAAATTCACAACAAAAGTATATTATAAATGCCTATACTATTCCATATTTTCATAAAACTGCATTTACTTTTGTTAATAAAGCACTTAAATCTATTAAAAAAATGCATTTTCTTTGTTTATAATAACTGCGTTTAGTTTAAAAATTTGCGGAACAATTTGAAAGAGGCTTAAAAGAAATTGATGAAAGGAAAATTTCAATAGCAAAATGGTGTAAAGAAAATAATCTAAACCCAGCAGATTTTTGCTCAATGAAGTGGAAAAACAAAAGTAAAGAAGTAAAGGTTAGTAAAGCAATTATTCCAGCAGATGTAGATAATGAAGTAGTAACATTTAAAATTAATGACGTAGTTTTTTCAATAGAGAAGAAAAATGAAAAATTAATAGAATTAATAGTTAGGACAAGTTTAAATGTATAAACGAAATGAAAAGCCAATATTTTATGTAGTAACAGGGGATATAGATTTTAGATGCGTGATAGATGCTTTATGTTTAAAATTAAAAACAATTAATCCAACATTCAATATAATGGATAATGTTGCAGTTGTATTTATGTGTAAAATTAAAGATAAAATAAAAATATTATATTGGGGAGAAGATGACTTTTGGTTAATATATCATCGCTTAGAAGAAAGTAAATACATTTGGTTAAAAGAGCAAAATGATTTAATAGCAATAACATACAAGCAATTATAGTGGTTGCTTGATGGACTATCAATTATTCAAAAAAACTATCATAATGAAGTAAAAAGAACATTAATAATATAGAATGAAAAAATAACAAATAATTCACATATTTAAAATATCTTTTGACTATTAGTAAAATAAAATATATAATCTTTCTATACAGAGTAGTTGGTAAGCGTAAAGTGCTATTATGTGGGAGATGCATAATGGACGAACGAATAATCGGCGGTTTACCAATGCGTCCGCTGGAAATATATTAGCGGATCTTCTAAGTATAGGAGGTCTTTTTTGATGAAAAAATTTCTATTATTTATTAAAAAAAATACAATTACTTTACTAAGTATTTTAATAATTACTTTTTTATTATCCTTTATGGTAGTAAATAATTATAATAATAACCATGCTTATTATATTGCTAAGGTTAATATTACAAATATAGAATCAGTAGATATTAATAAGCTAAACGATGCTTCATATCTAAATAGTATTAAAAATGATGAAAAATATAATGGTAAATATAATAATATAGATGTTGATAAAATGCTAAAAAATAATGATTTTAAAATTAGCGTTATAGATGATGATTTAACTATAAAAACCTCATATAAATATTATGATGTATTCTTTTTAGGAAGCATTAATAAAACTAGCAATAGAGCTAAAACCTTTATTAAAGATTGCTTAACTAATTTAACAAATGATACAAATAAAATAACTTATTATAATGAAAATGTTGTAGAATTATATAACTATACAAATGGTTATATGGTTTCTTTAATTACTACTAGTATTACTTTATTTGTTTTACTAATAATATGCTTTGCTTTAAGTAAAAAGCAAAAAGAAATAATTATAGAAAAAAAAGAAAAAATTAATATTAAAGCTTATTTTAAAGAGGCTTTAAAGCCAATAAAAACTAGTAAGGAAATTGCTGTTTTAGCAATGCTATTTTCCTTAATGATTATTAGTAAGTTTATTCCTCTTCCAAGTGGCTTTGGAAACTTAGGCCTTGGCTTTACTTATTTATTTTTTGCAATTGCTTGTATGATTTATGGGCCATTTTATGGCTTTATAATTGGTATTTTTTCAGATACTATTGGCTTTTTTATAGGCAATAAAACAGCAGCCTTTAGCTTTGCTTATACCTTGCAAGCAGCTTTTACTGGCATGATTTATGGCTTTTGCTTTTATAAGAAAAAGGTATCATTTAAAAATGCTTTATTTGCTAGAATTTTAGTAAACATTTTAATGAATGCTATTTATGGCTCATTCTTATTTATTTTTATTACTTATTTTTCATTTTCTAATTTTGATTTTAATGATTATTTAGTAAAAGTAAAAGCTTATATGCTTTTATTATCACTTCCTAAAAATTTAGTATACTTACTTCCTCAATCACTACTTTTATATTATGTAATAAAGGTTACAACACCAATACTAATTAGATTTAATATAGTTGATAAGAAATATAAAAATGATAATACTAATAAAACTAATTTATCTATAATTAAATTAATTGCTTTTTATATTTTAGAATTTGCTTTTGTTATGATATTTACTTATTTGATTTTAAGTATTATTTATAATGATTTTAAATACAATAGTATTTCTTTAGTTTTAATTGCTATTTTATGCTTAGTTTTAATTTATCAGTTATTCAATTCGACAAATAATGACACTATAAAGTAGTACACTATAAATGGTGATTAAAATTGTTAAAGGTTGAAATATATGATGAAGAGCATGAAAAGGATTTACAGTTTAAGGTTAATTCATTTTTAATTGAATTAAATGAAAGTGACATAGTTGATATTAAGTATGCCTTGCATGCTTTTTTATCAAGTAGTGGTGAACAAATTTATTGCTATAGTGCAATGATTATATATAGAATTTATAAATAAAAAATTACCTCCAAGATATAACTTGAATGATTAATTAACATTCAAGCTATATCAAATGGAGGAAATAACAAATGGCATTATATAATAATTTCATATTATGAAAGGCTTTTTTGCTTTTTAAAAATTTTATATTTCTTACTTCTACTATCATTGTAGCAAAAATAATTGCATATTTAAAGATGAAATATACAAAATAATATTTAACTTTAAATAAATATTTAAAAGTAGTATAATTACACTACAACGAATAAGTGAGGATATAACAATGATCGAAACTGTTAAACAAAAATTTATAGAATTATTTAAGAATCTTGATAATACAAGATGTTTCTTTTCACCAGGTCGTGTAAATATTATTGGTGAACACATTGACTATAATGGAGGATTAGTACTTCCTTGTGCCATTGATAGAGGAACATATTTTGTTATTCGTTTAAATAATACAAATATGGTTAATGTTTATTCAATGCAATTTGAAGATTTAGGTGTTGTAAGCTTTGATGTTTATGATGAAACACACACTAAAGCATACACAGATTTTGTAAAAGGTATTATTAAAATCTTTGATTTACATTCAGGCTTTGATATGGTTTGTTGTGGAACAATACCTCATTCATCTGGCTTATCATCATCAGCATCTTTTTGCACAGGACTTGGCTTTGCTTTATCAACATTAGCTAATAATCCTATTTCTGGTACCAAATTAGCTTTAATGTGTAAAAGAGTAGAAAATGAATTCATGGGTGTTAATAGTGGAATTATGGATCAATTCATTATTGCCAATGGTAAGGATGAAAAAGCTTTATTAATTAATTGTAATACCTTAGAATACGAAGAAATTCCATTTGAACTTGAAGATAATGTATTAATTATTGCCAATACTAATAAGAAAAGACAATTAGCTGATAGTAAGTATAATGAAAGAAGAGCAGAATGCGATGAAATTTTACGTACTATTAATGAAGCTAATCATGACTTTAAATATTTATGTGATATAAATGAAAAAGAAATGAAAACATTGATGCCATTAATTAAAAATGACACATTAAAGAAAAGATTTAGACATGTTGTAAGTGAAAATGCTAGAACTATTAAAGCAGCTAATGCTTTAAAGGAGCATGACATTAAAACACTTGGAGAATTATTAACACAATCTCATTTATCTTTAGAAAATGATTATGAGGTAACAGGGAAAGAATTAGATACATTAGTTCATAGTTTCTTAAAGCAAGATGGCTGTGTTGGTGCAAGAATGACAGGAGCTGGCTTTGGTGGTTGCTCTATTGCTTTATTTAAAAAAGGAACAGAAAAGAAGGCTATTGAAGCTGTTAATGAAATATATATAAAAGAAATTGGTTATGCACCAAGCTTCTATGAAGTATGTGTTTCTGGAGGGACTAGAGAAATAAAATAATTTTTTCCTTTAAATAAAGGAGAAAACTATGCAAGCATTAAAATTATTAAAACGATATATGAAAAAGCATTTGTTAGTATTTATATTAACAATTGCTTTATTAGTTTTTCTAAACTATGTTAGATCAATTATTCCTAAAATGACTGGTGTATTTGTTTCAATTGTTAAGCAAACACCAATGAAGGATAGCGAATTACCTAAATTATTTTTAAGCTTTTATAATGAAAGTAGTACAATACAAGCAAAATTACTAACTACAGCAATATTAGTTGTTTTAATAGCGTTTGTTAGAGAAATAACTAATATTTTTTGTGATGTTAGTATTTATAATATTTCGGAAATTGTTGGCTGTCAGGCACAAATTGATTATTTTAAAAAGGTTCAGGATTTACCATTTTCTTATTTAAATCATGCTGAAACTGGCGATTTAATTCAACGTTCAACACAAGATATTTCTCGCTTTAAACGCTTTATTTCAGGATCATTACTAGAGTTATTTAATTCATTATGTAAGGTAATAATTTATGGACTTTGTATGTTTTTTATAAATAAGGAATTTACATTATATGTTTTTATTTTCTTACCTATTTATTTTATAACATCTTATTTTTATTTTAAAAAGCAAAGTAAGGACTATAGTTTACTTGAAGAAAAAGAAGGTAAGATGACAAATGTTTTACAAGAAAATTTAACAGGAATTAGAGTAGTTAAAGCTTTTGCTAATGAAAAATATGAAATAAAGAAATTTAATAAAGCCTTAGATGAATATACAAATGTTTGGCAAAGGACAACCTATAGAATGGCGACATTTTGGGGCTTTAGCGATATATTAACCTATTTGCAATTATTATTGGTATTTGCTTTATCAGTAATTTTTATGCTTTATAAGGATATGAGTATTGATAAGGTAACTATTATGTTTTTATATACAGAACAAATTATTTGGCCTTGTCGTAGCTTAGGAAGGCAATTAGCTGAATTTGGAAAAACCTCAATTTGCTGTGGGAGAATTTTAGAAGTACTTGATTTAAAGGATGAATATGATACTAATTCTACTTTAAAAACACCAATAACTGGTAATATTGAATTTAAGGATGTTTCCTTTAAATTTGCAGATGCTAGTATTCCTACCCTTAATAATATTAACTTAAAGATTAATAAGGGTGAAACAATAGCTATAATTGGTAAAACAGGTAGTGGAAAATCAACATTTGTAAATTTATTGAATAGATTACTTGATCCAACAAGTGGTACTATTTTACTTGATGGGGTTGATATTACTAAAATGGATAAGCATTATGTAAGATCACATGTTGGTATTATTTTACAAGAGCCATTTTTATATTCAAGAACAATTGAAAACAATATTAATATAACCCTTCCTTATGATGATAAAAAGAAAGTAAGAGAATTAGCCCATATTGCCTCTCTTGATCAAGATATTGAAGAATTTGATTTAAAGTATGAAACAATGGTTGGCGAAAGAGGAGTTACTTTATCTGGGGGACAAAAGCAACGTATGGCTATTGCTAGAATGCTAGCTACAAAAAAAGAAATATTAATATTTGATGATTCCTTAAGCGCTGTTGATACTAAAACTGATTTAAAAATTAGAAATGCTTTAAAGGAAAATAATGATTGTACGACACTAATTATTACTAATAGAATAAACACAGCTAAGGATGCAAATAAAATAATTGTTTTTGAAAATGGAACTATTAGTGAATGTGGAACACATCAAGAATTAATAAAAAAGGATGGTTTGTATAAAACTATTTATGATATACAAAACTTCTTCAATGAAGGTGGTGAAATAAGCCATGAATAATGAATTTGAAGAATATGATTTAAAAAGTAAGCTAAACTTTAAGGTTTGGAAAAGAATAATAAAGGAAATGCTAAAATATCCATTTTATTGTGTTGGAGCAGTTTTAGCAATGATTGGTTGTGCTTTTTTTGAAACAATGTTTGTAAAATACATTTGTGAGGATGGCTTAAAAAGATTTATGGAAATTGGTAAAATAGATCAAACATTTGCTTATTTCTTATTATGGATGTTTGTATTTATTTTAGGAATTGGAACATGCACAATGCTATTTATAAGGCTTGGTGGAATTTTAGAGTTAAAGTTTTATAAGGGCTTAACTAAAGAAACATTTGCTAAGCTACAAAATCAACCATTTTCATTTTTTGATAGAAGCTCTGTTGGCTGGCTAATGGCTCGAGTATCAAGCGATACAGCCTTGCTTGGAAATATTATATCTTGGGGTTTAGTTGATATTATATATGCTATTTTTAAGCTTTTATTTATCTTTATAATAATGTTTACAATTAAGCCTATATTATCATTAATCATGCTAGTAATAATTCCTTTAGTTACTATAGTTGCCTCATTATTTAATAACATAATTGTTAAATTATCAAGAAAGCAAAGAAAAGTAAATTCTGAAATTACTTCTTATTTAAATGAAGGAATTGGTGGGGCTAAAACTAGTAAAACATTAGTTTTAGAGGAAAAAAGCGTTAATGAATTTAAAGGTATTGTTAATAAATATAAAAGGACAACTATTAAAATTGCTTGGGCACAAACATTGTTTTATCAAATAATAGCTATTTCTTCAGCTATTGCCTTAGCTTTAATGGGTTATTTTGGAGGGATGGCTTTAGATGATGTAACAACATTATTCTTATTTTTATCTTATTCAACATCATTTTTTGATCCAGTACTAAATATAGCTAGATTATCTAATGATTTAAGGCATGCTCAAGTAGCTGGTGAAAGAGTTTTTGACTTAAATGATATAGTACCAGAAATAAAGGATAGTAAGGAAGTTATTGAAAAATATGGTGATTATATTAATTTAAAAAAAGAAAACTTTGAAGAATTAAAGGGTGATGTTAGCTTTAATAATGTAAGCTTTGCCTATAAAAATGGTAAAAAGGTTTTAAGTGATTTTTCTTTAATGGTAAAGCAAGGACAATCTGTAGCTTTAGTTGGAAAAACAGGGGCTGGGAAATCAACAATTGTTAATTTGCTATCACGCTTTTATGAGCCAACAAGCGGAAATATTACAATTGATGGTGTTGATTATAAAAAAAGGAGTGTAGCTTGGTTACATTATAATTTAGGATATGTTTTACAAACCCCACATTTGTTTTCAGGAACAATAATGGAAAATATAAGATATGGTAATTTATCAGCAAGTGATGAAGAAGTAATTAAGGCTGCTAAAATTGCTAATGCTGATGAATTTATAAGTAAGCTTGAAAAAGGCTATAATAGTGAGGTAGGAGAAGGTGGCAATCGTTTATCACTTGGACAAAAGCAATTGATTTCCTTTGCAAGAGCTATTATTGCAAATCCTAAAATTATAATACTTGATGAAGCTACAAGTAGTATTGATACAGAAACTGAATATGTTATTCAAAGAGCCATTAAAAACATTTTAAGTGGTAGAACTAGTTTTATTGTAGCTCATAGATTATCAACAATTGTAAATTGTGATATTATATTAGTAGTTGATGATGGAAAAATCATCGAAAAGGGTACTCATGATGAGTTGATGAAAAATAAAGGCTATTATTATTCTTTATTTACTAATCAATTCATTGATGAAAAAATGAAAGAGCTTAATTTTTAAAAGGAGAGATGATATATGGATTTAAGTAAATATACACCAGAAATTATTAAAACATTACAAAAGGCTGTTCAAATTAAAACTGTCCAAGATACTCCAGTTGCTAATGGACCCTTTGGGAAAGGAAATAAGGAATGCTTAGAATACATTTTAGGTG
>CAKPZU010000072.1 GCA_934215405.1 uncultured Bacilli bacterium
CTATAGAGGCATTCTTAAAGATTTTTATTTAAAATATAAGAGGTAGATATTATGAAATTATTTAAAGGGTTTAAGCTAATATTTAGCCGATTATTTTTAATTGGAGTAGCCGTTATTTTACAAGTTGTTTTGCTATCATACTTTATATTTGATTTAACACAATCATATTTTTACTTTCAGGTAAGTGAAGCTATAATTGGCTTTTTAGCATTCATAGCTATTAATAATAGTAAGAAGATTCATCCTGAACATAAAATATTGTGGGTTATTCTTTTACTTGTAATTCCCTTTGTTGGTATTACGCTTTATGTTTTATTTATGGTAAATACTCCATCTAAAAAAATCATAAATAAATATACAACCTATGATAAAAATATTATTAATAAATCAAACGAATATCAGCATGAAATAAAGTCAATTTCTAGAAAATATTATGGGCAAATTAAATATATTGAAAATATGTCTTCGTTAACTTGCTGTAAAAATACTAAAAGTACTTATTTTTATGATGGCATGCATTTTTATGAATCATTGCTATCTGATTTAAAAAATGCCAAAAAATTTATTTTAATGGAATACTTTATTATAAATAATGGCAAGATGTGGAATGGTATTTTAGATATTTTAAAGGAAAAGGTTAAAGAAGGCGTTGAGGTAAAATTCTTATATGATGATTTAGGATCATGTAGATATGTTAAGGGTAATTACTACAAATATTTAAGAAAGTTTGGTATTAAATGCTATAAATTCAGCACAATGATTCCATTAGTTTCCTCATATCATAACAATAGAGATCATAGAAAAATAACTATTGTTGATGGAAAAATTGGTTATACAGGTGGAATTAATATTTCTGATGAATATATTAATTTAACTCACCCTTATGGATATTGGAAGGATAATGCTATAAGGCTTGAAGGCGAAGCCGTAAATAATTTAACAATTTTATTTTTACAATTATATGGCGTTACTTCAAGAACAAAGCAAGACTTTGAATATTATATGAATAGGGACAATGATATTATTAGTAATGAAATAATAATGCCTTATGGTACTGGACCTAAAAGCTTTTATTATGAAAATATGGCTACTGATATATTTTTAAATATGATAGCACAAGCTCAGCGTTCAATTGATATATCTACTCCATATTTAATTATCGATTATGCTTTAACAAATGCTTTAATTGCTGCTAGTAAAAGAGGTGTAAGAGTTAGAATATTAATTCCTTCAAAGCCAGATAAAAAGCTAATTTATGCCTTTACTAAGCAAGCTGCCTTACAGCTTTTAAGCAATGGAGTTGAAATATATACCTACACACCTGGCTTTAACCATGCTAAATCATTTTTAGTTGATAATGAAATAGCCTTTGTAGGAACAACTAATCTTGATTTTAGATCATTAATTCACCATTATGAATGTGGTGTTTATATTTATAATTCACCATGCATAAAGGAAATTGCTATTAATTTTGAAAAGGACTACTTAAAATCTAAAAAAGTAGCCCCAAAGGATTTTAAAAATAAATTAATTACTACAATTATTGTTTCGTTTTTAAAGATTTTCCAATCATTATTATAAATTAGAGAATTATTTATTGAAATTAAAGATAGATAAGTACCCTTTAGTATTATTAATTCGTTTAATAATGCTTCTTTCTTTAAGCGTTTTTAATATTCTTTATACACTCATTTCACTTTTATTATGTATTGGCACATGCTTTTACAATAAGAATAATGGCATAAATAATTTTTTTATAAATAAAAAGCCACTTATTTTTGTAGTATAATTTAGTGGCACTTAATATTAAATATTATTCGTCAATAATTTTAGCATTAACTAAGAATTTTTTTAGATTTATAGCATATTCTTTAGGGTAATCAACAATGCTACAAGCATGCCTTGAATTATCATAGATATCAATCATTTTAAAGCCTTCCTTAGCATCATAATTTTGATAAACCATATATGAAGGTACAAAATCATCCTTACTTCCTTGTACAAAATACATAGGTATATCTTTGCATTTTTTAATCATCTTTATTGGACAAACATCATTAAATGAGGATTTTGTTTTAATTTTAAAATAAAGATTTGCGAATTGCATAATTGGAAATGTTGGTAAATGTTTTAGCTCCTTACATTGATAATATAATAATTCCTTTAATGAACTATAGCCGCAATCCTCACTAATAAAGGCTAAATTGCCGTATCTACCCCCATGAATCATAACTGTCGCACTTCCCATAGATTCACCTTGAGTGCCTATTATTATATCATCTTTAAATCGTTTTTTAATTTCTTCAATGATCGTTTGCAAATCATCTGCTTCCTTATCGCCCATTGTAGTTATTTTCTTATCTGATTCAAAATGGTTTCTATGATCATATATAAATATGTGAAATCCTAAATTTAAATATATTTTTCCATATGCTAGCATAGCATAACGATTACTAGTCCAACCATGAACTAAAACAACAACTCTTTCTTTATTATCTTTAAATTTAATATCTTTTTTCTTACTAATATATGATGCTTTTAAATTATAGCCATATTTAGATTTAACTATAAAATCCTCAAACTTAAAATAATTATTAAATTCATCTTCAGTAATTTTCTTATTTTTATATTCATATGACAAAATTTCATCAATATTATGACATGTTGGATACATCATAATATTCATCATTATTATTGAAATAATAAACGATAAAATAAAATATAAGAAAGCAATGGATAAAATTATTATTAATATGGTTTTAAGCATGTAATTATTCTCCTTTACTTATAGAATCTAAATAATAAAGCATTATTGAAGTTGCAACGCCAACATTTAATGAGTCAATATTACTTGAATGCTCAATTTTAACATTAATATCACTATCTTGTTGATTAATTAAGCTAACACCACTGCCCTCATTTCCGACAATCAAAGCAAATTTATTAATATTCTTTAAGGAATTTAAAGGAACGCTTCTTTTTGATAATGTTGAAGCTATAACACATACATTATTTTCCTTTAGTTTTTTTATTATATCATTAACATTTCCATAAATTAATGGAATCTTTAAAATTGCTCCTTGTGATCCTCTTATTACCTTATCATTATAAATATCAACAGAGCCATTGCTTAAAATAATCATATCAACATTAAAGGCTAAAGCAGTTCGAATAATAGTTCCCATATTTCCAGGGTCAGAAACGCCATCACAAATTAAATATCTATTTTTAGTAAAATCAAGCTCATATTTATCTTTCTTTACAATAGCTATAATATTTTGTGGAGCTTCAACTGCTGATATTTTTTTTAAAATAGCCTCAGTAACATAATATACCATTACTTTATCATTAAGGTAATTTTTATTTGTGGTAAAAATGCATTCAATGTCTTTAGCCATAGCAATTAAATGTTCACCTTCAATTAAATACTTACCTTCCTTATCACGGTATTTCTTATCTTTTAATTGGGCTGCATAGATTACTATCTTATTATTTAATGATGTTATTTCCATATTTAATTCTCCTTCAATTTTGCTTTTGCTAATTTATAATCCTTAAAATAAGTGCTTACTATTTTATAAAATTCTGGTGAGTGATTGAATTGTATAGTATGAGCAAGCTCATGAACAACAACATATTTTATACAAAAATCATTTTTAAATAATAATTCTAAAGCATAGGATATTTCATGCTTTTTCTTATTATAGCATCCCCATCTTGTTTTTACGTCCTTTACTGATATTTTAGGAAATGAGCATTTTAGATTCATTTCCATAAATGTATCCTTAGTAAGTAAAATCATCTTTTTTAAAAATTCATTAGTAAATAGCTTTTTTATTTGCTTTTTAAAATCAATTTCTTCATTTAAGAAAATAAAGTTATCTGTATATTTAATAACGCTTTTTGATGGTATTATTTGATATGAATGATTTAAAATGGTAATGTAATCATAAGCCTTTAAAGTATTTTTTTCCTTTAATGCTTGCTTATTAAGCTGTCTGTTAATAAAATCTTGATTATTATTAATAAAATTATTAATTGTTGCTTTTGATGTAAAAAAAGGCGCAGAAATGACAATAGTATTATCCTTCACACGCATATACATTCTTTTTATTCTTTTATAATTTATTTTAACCTTTGCTTCCATATACATATACCACATATATAATAGCAAATTTTTTTAATCTTTTAAAGATTAATTAATCCAAATTGTTGAATTTATTGGGATGTTGTCATATAAATATTTTGAATCTTCAAAGCTATATCGAATACAACCATTTGAAACCCTATCCTTTAATCTATTATCTAAAACCTTTTTATCTAACGAATATGGAAATGAATGAAGTAAATATGAGCCACTATATTGTAAATAATTATAGCAAATATATGTATTATCACGGCCATAAAAATGTGTTCCTTTATTACCTATAGTATAAATTCCTCTTTTTGTTGGTGTAATATTAGCACCACTTGCACAATTAAGCCTTTTAATTAGAAAATAATGATTATCATTTTTTTGTAAAACATATGTTTCTATTCGATATAAATCAACCCAAATAAGATAATTCGTTTTTGAGCTTAATGTAGAATTATTAACATATAATTCTATTTCTTCAGCACTTAAGCTATCTTTATTTTTTGTTTCGTCATTAGCTAAAATAGTTACATAATAATTTAAATACCATTTATCCTCATTATCTATTATTAAATGATATTCCTTGCCATTTTGCTTATCTTCAATTACCTCTCCTACTAATTCTTTTCCATTTTCTACTATTTTGGCTTTAACAATGTAAGGTTTAACCTTTTGCTTTACCTTTTCATATTCACTTTCAAATATTTCTTTATAATAATCGCTCATTGATTCACTTTCACTTTCATTTAAATAATAACGGCCCTCATCATTAAATATGAAATAGGAAAGTAAAAAAGAACATAATAATAAAAAAGTTAATGTAATATACTTTAATAGCTTCATCATATAATCACCATTATTAGTATTTACATTAATTTTTTAATTTATATTAATTCTTTTAAAGAATAAATTACATATGTTGGTTTAATTTCATCATTATTCTTTAATCTTTTGAAATTGAAATAACAGGTTTTAACGTTACTATTAATTCCAAGCTTAATATCACTAGATAATGAATCGCCTATAATTAAAGCTTCATCCTTGTTAAAATCTTTAATATATGAGCATACATAATCCATAAATAGCTTACTAGGCTTATTATATTTAATTTCATCAGAAATAAATGAATGAATAAAAAATTGCTCCAGTTTTGCTTTTTTAACACGATATTTTTGAGTTTTATAAACGCCATTAGTTATAGCATAGATTTGTTTGTTTTTTTCGAGTTCTTTTAAAATTAGATTAGCATCCTTCACTAAAAAAGCTTGCTTATTAAGATAATATCTATATGTATCCTCAAAATCAATTGATGCTACATTAATATTATTTTTTACTAAAAATTCATCAAATCTTTTAATTAAGCATTCATCTCTACTAATAATTCCTTTTTCAACCATTTTCCAATATTTTATATTAATCAAATGATAATCATTTATGAGTTTATTAGTAGCCTTTATATGATATTTATTTAAAGCTAGTGTTAAAGCTTTTCTTTCTGACTTTTCAAAGCTTAATAATGTATCATCAACATCAAACAATAAATATTTAAAGTCATTTATAAAATATAATTTATTTATATCTAGCTTTAGCATTTTATCATCTTTTATAAATCCAACCTCAGCTAAATAGCTAGACATTTTATTTAAGCAATAAACAATCTTTGCTTTACTAGTTAAGTATTTACAAAACAATCTAATTATAGAAGTTTCATAATTATATTTATAATATTTTTTATTAATTCTTTTATACATAAAATAAGCCTCATTATCAACTAATCTTAATGATATATAAGCTATTAAAGAATCATTTATTAAAACATTATATAAGCTAGTACCTTTTACATTACAATTATTCTTTCCTCTTATAATTTTAATATTGTCAAGTTTTAGCATAAATACCTCCTATAAAGAAAAAAACTGAAAATTAATTCAGTTTTTAATTAACCACGAATTCCTAGTTTTTTAATTAATGCTGCATAACGATCATAATCTTTCTTTTCAAGATAAGCAAGTAAAGCATGTCTTTGTGCAACAAGTCTTAATAATCCACGACTATTGTGGTGGTCATTCTTATGAGTCTTAACGTGCTCAGTAAGATATTTAATTCTTGCAGTTAATAAAGCAACTTGAACTTCAGTTGAACCAGTATCTTGTTCGTTTTGTCCATATTCCTTTACGATTTCTGCTACAGCTTCTTTTGTTAACATATTATTTATCCTCCTATTAACATTTAACGGCGTAAACGAAGAAACAATTGGAGATTTTGTATCTAAGTAGACGTCTATTTGATTATATAATATTTTAATAATTTTAGCAATTGTTATTTTAAAGAAAATTAGTTTTAGCAAAGAAAAAAATAAATTTTCTTTATCTTATTTTTTAATTAAACTATAATAAAGTTATAAATCTAGGAGGAATTATGAACATTTTTAAAAGATTTCTAATAAGACTTTATCAAAAAATTTTATATTTATTTTCTTTATTTTTAAATTTTAAAGAGCCCTTAGTTATTAGTGGTAATGATGCCTTTAATAAACTAGTTGAAGAAATTAAAAAAAATAATTTTAAGCATGTTTTTTTAGTAACTGGGAAAAAAATTCATTCCTTAAAATTAGATGAATTATTAATAAATTTATTAGATAATGAAAATATAAAATATACTTTGTATTTTGAATTTACAACTGATCCAACAGTTAAGCAAATAAACGATGGAACTAACTTATATATTAATAACAATTGTGATTGCATTGTAGCAATTGGTGGTGGTTCTATTATGGATGGAGCTAAAGGAATAGGAATTAAAGTAAATAATAAGAAAGATTTAATTAAGATGAAAGGCTTATTAAAGGTAAAGCATAAGCTTCCTTTTAATTTTTTAGTTCCAACTACTGCTGGAAGCGGAAGTGAAGTATCAATTGCTGCTGTAATAATTAATGAAGAAAATAAAGAAAAATTTCCTATTGAGGATTTAAAGTTAATTCCTAATGTTGTAGTTTTAAATCCTAATTTATTAGTTAATCTTCCTGTCTCAATTACAGCTTATACAGGAATGGATGCCCTAACTCATGCAATTGAAGCGTATTTAGGTAATTCAAACACAAAAGAAAGTAGTAAAAATGCTTTAGAAGCTATAAAGCTTATTTTTAATAATTTACAGACATCTTATTTAAATAATAACGATTTAAATGCTAAAAATAATATGCAAATAGCTACTTATAAAGCAGGGCGTGCTTTTTCAAGAGCCTATGTTGGCTATGTTCATGCTTTATCTCATGCAATTGGTGGCTATTTTAATGTTCCTCATGGACTAGCAAATGCCATTTTATTACCTTTTGTATTAGTAGAATATGATAAATATGCATATAAAAAGCTAGCTAAAATTTATGATTACCTATATGGTAAAAACACTTTAGCAAATAAAGAAAAAGCAAATAATATTATAGAAAATATTATTAAATTAAATAATGACTTAAATATTCCTAAAAAATTTGATATTAAAATAAATGAAAAAGATATTGATATTTTAATTAATAGAGCTATTAAAGAATCAATACCTTTATATCCAGTATGTAAATTATTTACCTATCAAAATTTTAAAAATGTTATTATTGAAGCCTTTAATTAATAATGCTAGGAATTAGGCTTAATTGAATAAACATACAAATTAAAGATAATACAATAGCAATACTTGAAAAGAATAATGCTTTATCAAGATTTTCAGCATGTAAATAATTAACATAATTCATTTTAATATTTAAGGCCATTATTAAGCATGGTATAGCAAGTATCAGTCCAAAGCCATAAAATACTGCTAAAACAATTGCTAGAACACTAAAAAAATGTAACTGCCTTAAAATACTATAATAGGTTATTTTATCCATTTTATCACCAATTATAGTATTTACATATTTAAGTATTTTAATAAATCATTATAATCTTTTTCTATTTGCTTTTTTAAATCATTTAATGAATTAAATTTTACTTCTTCCCTTTTAAAATAAGTAAAAATTGCAATTATTTTATCATCATATATATCTTCATTAAAATTTAAAATATTTGCTTCAATCTTTAATGATTTTTCATCATTAATTGTTGGATTACTTCCAACATTAATTAAAGCATCATATTCTTTGTTTAAAACAATTATTTTTCCAAAATAAACACCATTTTTTAATAAATAGCAAGAATCATTAATCTCTAAGTTAGCAGTTTTAAAATTGATTGTTCTTCCTATTTGCTTACCTTTTATTACCTTTGATTCAACAAAAAATGGTTTTAATAATAATTTATTAGCTATATCTATTTTGCCATCTTTTAAAAGATTTCTTATATATGAAGATGAAACTTTATTATTGTTAAAATAAACATCATCAACAATTTCTATATCAATATTTGTATTATTTTTAATAAAATTAATATTTCCTTCTTTATTTTTAGCAAAAGAAAAATCATTTCCACAAATTATTTTTTGACAATTTAATGGTTTAAGGATTTTATTTAAAAACGAATTTGCATCTAGATTAATAAAATCATCTTTAATTGATAAAATTAATAAATAATCAATATTTAACTCTTTAAAAAATTCTATTTTATTTTTTAAAGGAAAAATGGCATTTGAAACCTTAAAATAACTTAAAACATCATCAGAAAAAGTGATGACAACACTTTTTAAATTATTATTTTTAGCATTATTTATTAATGAATCAATGATTTTTTTGTGCCCTAAATGTAAGCCATCAAAAAAGCCAATGGTAACACAGCTATTTTCCTTGTAATTCTTTAATTCGTTTAAATCTAATATCCTCATTAAATAATCCTCTTTCACAATGATAATTATTATCATTAATTAAATTATACACTGCAATTCCCTTATTATCATCCATTATTAAAACATTTTTAGCATTTTCATTTATTAAAGTAATATTTTGACCATTATATACTCTAATTAATTTATTATTTGATAAATCATTTATTTGCTTAAAATCTAAAACATCCTTAATGTCATATGCTTTAAAATTATTATTTATTAAATCATCATAAGAAGTGGCCATATCTAAGCTTAAATTACCAATTTTAGTTCTTATTAAGCTAATTAGATGACCATCATTATTTAAAGCATTAGCAATATCCTCTCCAAGTGTTCTAATATATGTTCCCTTTGAGCATTTAACATATATTTTAATAGAATCCAGATTGTTTTCTAGTAATTTTAAATCATATATAAAGACATTTCTTTTTGGAATATCAACATCTTCATTATTACGGGCATATTCATATAAATGGCGACCATTAACATGGATAGCAGAATATATTGGAGGAACTTGAGTTATTTCACCTAAAAATTTATTTAATACCTGATTAATTTTATCATCACTACATTTACAAACCTTAGATGTTTTAATAACATTACCAGTTAAATCTAAGGTATCTGTTTTGCTACCAAATTTAATTTCTGCTATATATTCTTTAAAGCTTGTTTCTAAATAAGGCATGATTTTTGTTGCTTGATTCACACCTACAATTAATAAACCACTAGCAAAAGGATCAAGCGTACCACAATGGCCAACCTTTTTAGTATGAAAAATTCTTTTTACAGCTTTTATTACATCATAGCTTGTAATATTTTCTTTTTTATTAATTAATAAGATTTTATCCATATTATTTATCCTTTCATGTTAACAAAAATTAATACTTCTGCATATTGTAAAATGTAGTAGAGTAAAGGGGTGAAATAATTTGTATAATTGTAATTTAACTACAAATTCATGTCCTAATATCACATTAACTATGAGTGCAAACCAAACAAGACTAGCACCTTGTGATTTAATTACTTACACTGTAACTATTAATAATGAAGATAATAATGTTACTTATGGTGTATTTAAGGAAAATCTTCCATGTCCATTAGTTTTCCTACCTGGAACTGTAACAATTAATGGTGCTAATTATCCAACATTAAATCCAACAAATGGCTTTAATGTAAACTTCTTAACAATGGGTAATCAAATAACAATCACTTATATTTGTAAGGCATATGGAGATAGCTGTTGTTGTGTTAAGGTAACTACTTGTGACTGCTGTAGACAATATCGAACTGTTAATAACCAAGCTCAGCTTGCTTACAAGCAATGCTGTAATAATAAGGTAGCACTTTCTAACGTTTGT
>CAKPZU010000073.1 GCA_934215405.1 uncultured Bacilli bacterium
TTATATATGCAAATAGTCCTATTTTATGGTAAAATATTTGCATAGATGCTTCAAAAAATCAAGAATGGAGAATGCGTTATGAGATATACTTTGTTAATTCTAGATGATGACCCAATAATTTTATATTCATTAATAAACCAAATAAAGGAATTATATGATAATATAGATATTATTTCTTTTTCATCATTTGATGAATTTAACGATAAAAAAAATGAAATAGAATATAATTTTGTAATTGCAGATGTATTCTTTGGACAAGTAAATTCAATAACTAAATTTGAAGATATAACAAAGAATGGTGAAATACCACTAATTTATATGAGTGGAGCAGACACTAATACTTTTGATGTTTATGATACTCCTCATACATATTTTTTAGAAAAGCCAATTAATAAAGAAAAACTTCAGAAAGCTATCGATAAAATTGTCAATGGACATCGTTATTTGACTTTTAAATACTTTAAAAAAGAATATAGAATTAATACATCTGATATCTTATTTCTTGAAAGCGATAAAAGAATTATTAACGTTATTACTAATAACGATATTTATTTAACATATGGAAAGCTTGATGATTATGAGCCATTACTTCCAACATGTTTTATTCGTGTCAATAAATCATTTATAGTTAACAAAGAATATGTAAAAACAAGAACAGCAACTACATTGCTTTTAAAAAATGGTGATGAGATAAAAATATCTCGAAGCAATAAGGAGAAATTTAAGGATGTTTTATAAACTCTGTCTTTTATTAATGATGTTCTTTCCAATTCTTCTTTTTTTAGATGAAATAAAAAAAGCAAAGTTAGTAAAAAGAATAATCATACTAGCATATCCTTTAATATACTGTCTGTTAATTGTATGTGAAATAGTAAATATTCATTTTAATATTTTCTCAATTGAATTCAATGTTACTATTCCTTTTTTATTATCAATTATTTATATATCCTATAATCTCTTTTTAAAAAAAGGAATTAAAACAGATGACTTACTTAAAATGTCTTTATTTTATCTTGTAGACATCTTAGCAAAATTTGTTTTTTCATTAATTGCAGATATTGATTTTAACTTAATTAATGATCTCTATGGAACATATTATTTTTCAAATATTTTTGTACTAGAATATATATTTGTATTCTTTATAGGCTTTGCTTTAATTTTAGTATTAAAAGGACATATGATATTAACTAAGGCTGCAATACTATTTTCATCATATATTTCTATTGTTTTATTAGTCTTTTTGATTATGATGCAAAAGATGCTTTATACATACTTTCAAAATAATGATATTATGTATAATTATTGTATTATGATTATTACATTATTTACTTTAGCTATTATTTCATCTATTTTTATTTTATATTACTACAGTTTAAAAGTAATTAATCTTTCTAATAAAATTAATGAAAACAAGATTAATACAATGAATGAATATTATCAAAAAGTCAATCTTATTTCGCAAGATGAATTAATTAAAATGCGTCATGATATTAAAAACATGCTACAGGTTTCAAAAATGTACAATGAAACTATTGCCACACAGCTTGAAGAAAAATTCAATAACATTAGTAAAACAATTTATTGTAAAGATGAGCTTTTAAATAAAATTTTAGTATTAAAAGTAAATGAAGCAAAAAAAGAAAATGTTGAATTTGATATTGAAGCTAATGGAATTAATAATTTTAATATGACTGAAATTGATAAAATTTCATTATTCACTAACATTATTGATAATGCAATTCGTGCTGCTAAGGAAAGCACGCAAAAAAGAATTAAACTAGAAATATTTAATGACCATAATGATTATGAAATAAAACTAGTTAATTCTTGTGATAAAATCATTCATAAAGCCGATAGTGTATATCATGGAAAAGGTAAACAAATTATTGATGATATACTTAAAAAATATAATGGTAAAATTATGAATGCATATGCTAATAATATGTATCGAGTTATTATCGAAATCGAACTAAAAGGTGATTAAATTCATCTTTTTATTTTTTCATGAATTTTTTAAAAATAAATTTAATATCATCCTCATCTAAAAAAGGATAAATATCATCAATATCAATATTATTTATTTCATCATTAAAGTATTTAACCACCAATGTATGTAGGGCTTCCTCACTTACAAAAGGCAAGAAATTTTTATAGTCCTTTTTATTATAAATAGCCTTGAAAAACATCATATCTACAACATCATCACTTAAAAATGGTAAAACTTCATTTATAGTTACACCCTTAAATTCATTTTCCTCGCTTTCAAGTATTTTACTAGCTAATTCTTCTAAATCCTCATCATCTAAAAAAGGTAGCATTTTCTTAATATTCATTTTTCTTCATCCTTTCCTTTATAATATATCTTTTTTCAGCATCGGTTAGTTTACATAATAAATCATTGTTAATTTCAATTTTATTATCAATAAGATGCTTTAAAGTTAATAATCTTTCATTACATGAAAATTGATAAAACACATCACTTAAGCAAACATCTAATTCATTATTCCATATTTTTTTCATAATATAATTTCGATCATGTCCTTTAAAAATATCAGCATTATCAATGTCAATTTTCTCATTCAAACAAAGAAGTTCTTCAAAAGACACTTTAAATATATGAGATAATTCTATTAAGTTATCAATTGATGGAGCACACTCTCCCATTTCCCATTTGCTTATAGCTTGACGTGAAACAAATAATTGATTAGCTAATTCTTCTTGATTTAGTTTATTAAGTAATCTTAAATCATGTATTTTCTTGCCTACTAATACTAAATCTAACATAATCTTTATCCTCCTTACATCTTTAATTATAAGCAAATCATTTTATTAATAAAGCAAGTGCTAGTTGCACTTTATCTAACTATATCATTTATAGAACAAATAAGATATAATTATTTTATAGTTTTTCTTAACCATTTTATATTTAAATGTACTTTATTAATGAAAGGTAATATTAAACTATGTATAAAAAACAAATTGAAGAAATACTAATTAATAACTTAAAAACATTTTATGCATTTTTCCTTAATAGAGGCATCAATGATGAAGATAGCAAGGATCTAACTCAAGATTTAGCATTAATATGCTTAAGTAATCATAATAAAATAACTGATGATAAACATATTTATGCTTATATTTATGGAATTAGTAACAACTTGATTAAAAAATATTATAAAAACAAAAAAAGAAGAAATTATGAAAAGCTAGATGAAAACACAGCAGTATTTGATAATCATTTAATTAGAAATGATAAATTAAGTGTTGAACTTGCATTCTTAAAAAGCAAATATCGCAGATGCATAACTTATTATTACTATGAAAATAGATCAATAAGTGAAATTAGTAAAATTCTTGATATAAGTAATGAAATGGTTAAATATTATCTTTTTAAAACAAGAGCAATACTAAAGGAGAACTTAAAAATGGAAAAGGAATTTGGAAGAAGAAGCTATTTACCTGACGAAGTAACATTTAATGTTTTGTATAAAAATAATACTGATGAAAATTATGAAAATCTTTTTAATAGAAAAATTATAGGTAACATATTATTAGCCTGCTATTATACTCCAATGAGTATTTTAGAACTTTCGCTAGAACTTGGCGTTTCTTGTGTATACATGGAAGATGAAATAGAAGTATTATTAAAATATAATTTAATAAAGGAAATCAACAATAAGTATCAAAGCAATATCATATGCTTAACAAAGGATTTTTATGAAAACATTAATATATCTTTTAACAAATTGTTTAAAAATGAAATTGAAAGTGTTGTTAATAAAATAAAGGAAAAAGCAAAAAAATTAGATAAAATTTACAATTATGAATTGTTAATAAAAAACATTTGGCCATTATTTTTCAATACTTACAAACATTCTTTTAATTATCAAAAACTGTATAATAATATTGAAGGGATTTCTTATTTATCTGCTTACAAATGCAATTATTCATTTATGCAAATTATAGGTAAAACGCCAATTTCTAATGAATTAATGGCATCTTGTATATATTTTAAATTTTATGATAGCGTTAATTTTAAAAAAATAAATTATGATACATTATATAAGGAAATAATCAATAATCAAAGTGAATATTTAATAGTTAAAAAAGAAGAATTGACAAGCTTATTTAGCAATGAAATAGAACAATTTTTTAAATTAATCAAATATATAAATTGCTATTTAAAAGATAAACTAATAGAATTCTCTCCTTCATTTTTTAAAAATAAAACTATTGATAATATTATTGAAGCAAATTTATCATTATGCTATGAACTCATTTGTAAATCAATGGTTGATAATAAAATGATAAATAGTGAAATAATTAATTTTGAATCGTTAATTCTATACAATAAAAGCACGAATTAATCGTGCTTTTACATTGATTCATGAATTGTTCTTTTAATTACTTCGTCTTGTTGTTCCTTTGTTAATTTATTAAAATTAACAGCATAGCCTGATACCCTAATTGTTAATTGAGGATACTTTTCAGGATGCTTTTGCGCATCAAGTAAAGTTTCTCTGTTAAAAACATTAACATTTAAATGATATCCACCATCAGCAACATATGCATCAAGCATATTAACTAAATTATCAACCTTATTTGACATATTGTGTTCTCCTTTTTAATCATCTTTTCCTAATGAATTAGGTGTAATAGAAAATGTATTTGAAATACCATCTCTTGAATATTCATATGGAAGTTTAGCAACTGATTCAAGTGAAGCTAAAGCTCCATTTTTATCACGTCCGTGCATAGAATTAGCACCTGGTGCTAAAGGCTCACCTTTGCGTCTTCCATCAGGTGTATTACCAGTATTTTTACCATATACAACATTTGATGTAATAGTTAATATTGACATTGTTGGAATTGATTCTCTATATGTATAATGCTTTTTGATTTTATTCATAAATGTTTTAACAAGCCATACAGCAAGCTCATCAACTCTATCATCATTATTTCCATATTTAGGAAAATCACCTTCAATTTTAAAATCAACAATTAAATTAGATTCATCACGAATTGGATATACTTTAGCATATTTAATTGCAGATAATGAATCAGCAGCACAAGAAAGCCCAGCGACACCTGTTGCAAAGAAACGACGAACTGTACTATCATGAAGTCCCATTTCTAACGCTTCATATGAATATTTATCGTGCATGTAATGAATTACATTTAATGTGTTAACATAAAGTCCTGCTAACCATTCCATCATTGTGTCATATTTTTTAATTACATCATTAAAGTCTAAAGCATCATTTGAGGTAACCTTTTCAAAGCATGGGGAAACTTGTAAAGGCTTATTATCATTATCCTTTAATAATTCATCAGCTCCACCATTTAAGGCATATAGTAAGCACTTAGCTAAATTAGCTCTAGCTCCAAAGAATTGCATATCCTTACCAACACGCATTGATGATACGCAACAAGCAATGCAATAATCATCTCCCATTTCAGGTCTCATTAAATCATCTGATTCATATTGAATTGATGATGTTTTTATCGATAAATCAGCACAAAATCTTTTAAATTCTAATGGTAAATTTTTAGACCATAAAACAGTTAGATTTGGTTCTGGTGCAGGGCCTAAATTAGTTAAAGTATGTAAAATTCTAAATGAGCTTTTAGTAACTAAAGTTCTTCCATCTACTCCCATTCCACCAATTGATTCAGTAACCCAAGTTGGATCACCTGAGAATAAATCATTATATTCTTTAATTCTCATAAATTTAACAATTCTAAGCTTCATTACTAAATGGTCAATTAATTCTTGAGCTTCTGTTTCAGTAATTAGATTATTATTTAAATCTCTTTCAATATATATATCTAAGAATGTTGAAGTTCTTCCAAATGACATGGCTGCCCCATTTTGATCCTTAACAGCTGCTAAATAGCCAAAATATACTGCTTGAATTGCTTCTTTAGCATTAGTTGCTGGAAGGGAAATATCAATTCCATATGATAAAGCCATTTCCTTTAAAGCATTTAAGGCTTTAATTTGTTCACTAATTTCTTCACGATTTCTTATTTTATCTGGAGTCATTTCTCCATCAAGTAAAGCCTTATCCATTTCTTTATGCTTAATTAAATAATCAACACCATATAAAGCAACACGTCTATAATCACCAACAATTCTACCTCTTCCATAAGAATCAGGAAGACCTGTTAATATATGTGCCTTACGAGCTCTTCTCATTTCTGGAGTATAAGCAGAGTAAACACCATCATTATGCGTCTTACGATATTTAGTAAAGATTTCTTTTACATTTTTATCAAGTTCATAGCCATATAAATTTAATGCTTGCTCAGCCATTCTAATACCGCCAAATGGTTGAAGTGATCTTTTAAACAACTCATCAGTTTGTAAGCCGACAATTTTTTCTAAATCCTTATCAATATAACCAGGCTTATGGCTTGTAATTGTTGAAACGATTTTTGTATCAGCATCATATACACCGCCTCTATCATGTTCTATTTTAGTTAGCTTCATTATTTCATCCCATAGTTTTAGCGTTGCTTCTGTTGCTGGCATTAAAAATGATCCATCTCCTAAATAAGGAGTATAATTACGCTGAATAAAATCTCGAACGTCAACCTCATCATTACTCCATTTTCCTAAATTAAATCCTTCCCATCCTTTATAAATCATTATTTATACCTCCTCTTTATGATCTTTTAGCTTGATTTATTTTATCATCAAGCCAAATTGTTAGTATTTCTTCTGGATAAAAGCCACGTGCGCGAGCTATTTCTTTATTATCCTTTAAAACTAAGATTGTTGGAACTCTATCAATTTCATATTTATTAACTATATCCATATTATTTTCATCTATTTCAATATGATATAAATTACAATCATTTCTATTATTTATAATCTTATTTAATATTGGCATTAAAGAAATACAATTTGCACAAGAATCACCACTTACTTCAACAACACATATACCTTTAAAGTCCATAATCTCACTCCTTTATTAATATGCTTTTTGCTAATTCAATTTCTTCTTTACTTGGAGGATTTATTCCTTTTAGTAAATAAGGAATATTTAGCATTTCATATTTACTAATTCCAAGTGTATGATAAGGTAATATTTCAACCTTTTTAACATTAGTTAAAGTATCTATAAATTTACGTGTTTCTATCAAATATTCTTTTTGAGTATTAATTGTTGGAACTAAAACATGTCTTATCCATACAGGAACATTATTATTAGATAAAAATTTTGCAAATTCTAAAGCATTTTTATTACTTTTAGTAGTTAGTTCAATATGCTTTTCATTATCAATATGCTTAATATCTAATAAGACTAAATCAACATATTTGATAAGTTCTTCAAATTTTTTATTATTACTATCAAATAATATTCCTGAAGTATCTAAGGCAGTGTGAATAGCATTTTCCTTACATAGCTTAAATAATTCAATTAAGAAATCAATTTGAACTAATGGTTCACCACCACTAACTGTAATGCCACCATTTTTGTAATAATTCTTATATTTAAGGCACATATTTACAACTTCTTTAGCAGTATAAGCCTTTGTTTTATCAATAAACCATGTATCTGGATTATGACAATATTTACATCTTAATGGACAGCCGTATAAAAAGACAACAAATCTTATTCCAGGTCCATCCACTGTACCAAATGTTTCAAACGAATGAATATAACCTTTTTCCATTGTGCCTCCTTTTTTTACAATACTATATTAACATGAAACTAAGCTTACGTAAAAGATATATTTTTAAAAAACCGCTTACATATATAAGCAATTGGACAATTTATTTGAAAATGTTTATTATTCGGAATTATTCTTATTAAGTAATGATAAAAGAAAAGAAAAATTAATCATTGTTTAAACGTTTAATTTTTCTTATTATGATTATTATGAAAGATTTATATCAACCCTGTTAGTTGTGTTGTAATTGTGATTTACACATTTATATTTTCTTCAGTAAGTAAATTTGCGTTGGAACATTTGCAAAAATGTAAATGTTCCAACGATAAATGCTATTTGTTACACTTCTTATATTTATTTAATATTTCATCAAGAATTAAATAAAAGTTGCTATATCCTTTTAATTGTTCATTACTACAAAACAAGTTTTTTATTGGAATTACACTCTGTTCATTATTAAAAAATTTAATTGATTCTTTTTTCTTTTTACTTGACTCAACGCTTTTATTTAATAACACATATTCAATATCGCAATTAAACCAAATAAACTTAAAATTTTTATTGTTACAATATAATTTTTCTTCATTAAACTTTTTTAAATCTACAAAATTTGTATTAATTTTATCTGTATCAAAACAATAAATAACAAAATTATCATTATTAATATTATATTTAATAAACTTATTTATTTGCGTAAGTACTGATTTATTAGAATAATTACACTTTCCATTCATGTGAATGAATTGTAATTTAACATCATTGTTAATTAAATTATATCTATTTATTATTAATTTTTTTATATATCTATCATCCGATTGATTTGATGCGTTAGTCTCAACGACAAAAATAATTTGCTTCATATTTCAACTATTTATCATCAAGTAATAAATCAAAATCAAATGAATCAATATTAAATGGTGAATATGGTATTAAACCATTAATATATTTATTTAGTGGTGAACTATTTCCATTTTTCACCCAAGAATAAACTTTTGAATCATTTGACAAGAAATCCAATGAATGATTACTATCTTTTAGTATATTAATTGGTTCAAGATTATGTGTTGTAAAGCAAAGTTGTCCTCTTGAATCATTTTTATAAAATTCAATCAAGCGAGCAAAGTATATATCATGTAAGTTTGCATCCATTTCATCAATAAATGCAATACTTCCATTAGCACAAGCATTTAAAGTAAAAAAGAGATTTACTAATTTTTTTATTCCTGTGCTTTCAAATTCAATATTTATTTGTATATCACCATATTTAAAAATCTTATCACAATAATATTTATCATTATCAATTTTTTTATCAATTACTATTTCATCAAGATCATTTTTGAATAGTTTTATAAATTTAGTTAGTTTATCTATATTTTCTTCATATTTATTAAACTCTTTTACATTAACAATATCTCTATTTTTAGTTGATAAAGCTCCAAAATAATTATCTTTTGGTATATTTGATAATATTTGTTCAAATTTGTTATTAAATCTTTCATTATTAGAATAAAATTTCTCGTATATTTTATTAATAATATAATCTGTATGTGTATCTTCTTTATTTAGTTCAACAATTAGCTTTGTAGAAAATAAAACTATTGAAAGCATAGAATTAACAACTTCATCATCACCCATATATTCGTCTTTATCATATTTAATAAATTTAAAAATTGTATTGGTAATTGAATGCTTGTCAAGTAAATTTAAACTATTAATATATATTGGTTCAGAGCTAAGCTTATTGCTTTTTTTTGCTTTTAAATGTGTTAGCAAACCATTTTCAGTTAAAACTAAGCATTTAAAATTTTCATCAATAATTGATTTACCCTTTAGTATAGATATTTCTTCTTTTTTTATTGTTATAGTATCTTCAAAAACAGTCAAAAAAATGGTATGTTTATAACAAGTAGTTATTATATTTGATTCAAAAAGGGAAAAATAAACTTCAATTGATAAAGTGTTTGTATTTTTATTTACCACCTTAAGAATAAAGCTTGATAATAATTTATCATTAAGACCATTTGGATCATCTACTAGCTTTTTATAAATATAAACAGCAGAAACGATTCCAGATTTACCAGAGCCATTTGGACCATATATTGCTTTAACTTTTGAATTAATACAATCTATACTTGAACTTATAGTTTTATTACTGAAAAGCAATTCAATCGGCTTATCAATATTTTTTACACCATTAATAATTAATTTATTCAAATAAAATGTCATATGCTTAATTATATTCCTTTCTGCATTTTTCTATACAATATTTATTTATCAATAAATATACATTACTATTATACCACTATTTTATAAATATTCATACTAAAATGTATATTTTTTTCTAATTATATCATTGAATTATGTCTGAACATTAAAAAAACTTACTGAAAAGTAAGTGGTCAGCTTAGCCCATACATGTTAATTATTAATTACCATGTAATCGTTAGTCATCTTTACCACC
>CAKPZU010000074.1 GCA_934215405.1 uncultured Bacilli bacterium
TAAATGACAGCTAGCATTTTCATCAAATAAGGTATTATAAAATAAAATATTTGATTGTGAAATTGGTGAATGATATGGAACTAATGCTACCTCTCCTAGCCTTTTACTTCCACTATCAGTTTCAAGTAAGGCCTTTAAAGCATCTTTCCCTTTTTTAGCATCATAATTTATTACTTCACCATCTTTAAATTCTAAATAGAAATCTTCAATTAGATTACCTTGGTATGATAATGGTTTTGTAGCATAAACAATACCATCTACTTGCTTATTGTGAGGCATTGTAAATACTTCCTCTGTTGGCATATTTGGATTAAATTCTGGAATATCATCAACGTTTCCTTCACTGCCACCAGCCCAAATATGATTTTTAACTAAGCCTATTTTAAAATCAGTACCATTTTTAGATTTATATTTTAAATATTTAAAATTATATTTGTTTAATAAAGTGGCTTTTTGATGTAAGTTATTATCATGCTCTACCCATTCCTTTACAGGATCATTTGTTAATGTTACATGATTAGCCTTTAATATTGCATCCCATAAAGCATCAATAGCTTTACTTTTACTTAAATTAGGGAAAACCTTTTTAGCCCAAGCGGCATTTGGAATAGCTACAACACACCATTGCACCTTTGAAGCCATATATGGTTCATGTAGATACTTATCTAGCTTAGCTTTAGCCTTATTAGCTATTTTTAATTTATTAAAATCAATTCCCTTTAAGCCATTAGGATTAGCTGATGAAATAGAAATTCTAGCAATTCTATTATCATAAAAACACTTAGCCTTTGAAATTTGATAGCGTGGTAATTCCTTTAAGCTTTCTTCACTTTCATATTTTATTTTACTTTTTAAAATACTAGCATTACTCCATTCAATTAAAACCTTTGAAGCATTACATTTATATAGTTCTTCTACTAATATTTCAACAAATTCATAAGCACTTGTTGGGGCATAAATACATACCTGTTGACCTTTTCTTAAGCCAATTCCTTTATTAGCTATAACATTAGCATATTTTTGAATTAATTTTTTGTTCATATCTTTTTACTCCTTTGTTAAATAATAATAAACTATTTTATGCAAAATTTCTATAAATATGTTAAAATATTCATTACGATATATTAAAGGATGGAATGGATTATGGATGAAACAATTAAGAAGCTGTGTGATGAATGTCTTCAATGTAAAAAGCCTTTGTGTGTTAACGGTTGCTTAGTTAATAATAACATTCCTCTGTTTATTAAACTATTAAAGGAAGATAAAATCGATGAAGCCTTTAAGGTTATTGATGAAAAATCTACATTACCATCTATTTGTAGTATTGTTTGCCCTTTTGAAAAGGCTTGTATGAATAGCTGTGTTAAAGGTAAAATCAATAAAAGCGTGAACATTCCTTTAATTGAAAACTATATCGCAACTCATGCTAAGAACACTAATAAGCCCTTGCCTTATAATAATAAAAATATAGCATTAATTGGCTCAGGTCCTGCCTCACTTGCTTGCGGAGAAAAGCTAGCGCTACTTGGCTATAAAGTTGATATTTATGAAAAATTTAGTGAAGCAGGTGGCATTTTAACATACGGTATTCCTTCATTTGTCCTTGATAAAAAAATAGTTAAAGATAAAATTGAATACTTAGAAAATCTTGGTGTTAATTTTATTTTAAATAAAGAACTTAAAAAGGATTTTACTATCAATTCCTTAAAGGAAAAATATGATGCTATATTTATTGGAATTGGTGCTGGTAAAAAGAAAAAAATGAATATAAAAAATGAAGATTTAGAAAACATTATTGATGCTAATGATTATTTAAAGGAAAATTATTTAAATAATTTTGATAATTCATTATATAAAAACATTATTGTTGTAGGTGGAGGAAATACTGCTATAGATGCAGCTAGAGTTGCTAAAAGAAATAGTAATAATAGTAATGTTACTATTGTTTATAGAAGAAGTGAAAATGAAATGCCTGCTCGTAAAAATGAATATGAAAATGCTTTAAATGATGGCATTAATTTTAATTTTTTAACTAATCCAGTTGAATTTGTAGGTGAAAATAAGGTAAATAAAACTAAATGTCAAAAAATGCAGCTAGTACAAAGCGATGAAAATCGTTTAAAGCCTGTACCAATTGAAAATGCCTTTGTTACTCTTGATACTGATTTAGTAATACTTGCTATATCATCTTATGTTGATGTTGATGTTTTAGATGAAGTTAGCTTAAATTCTTGGGGTGGAGTTATTATTAATGAAAAATATCAAACAAGCATAGAAAATGTTTTCGCTGGTGGAGATTGTGTTAGTGGTCCTTTATATGTTGCAACAGCCACAAAAGATGGAGTTAATGCCGCAAAATATATTGATGAATACTTAAAAAGCAGCCATTAAGCTGCTTTTTATATGAAATTTTCTTTTAAAAAATTACTTATTAAATTAATTGTTTGCTCTGGAAGTGTGACTTTACCATTACTTTGCTTACTCATTCTTGAAATACGTCTTTTACAAATTGAACGTATGGCATCAACCTTAAGATACGAATGAGCAAGTGAATTATCAGCATTTAATTCTTCAATAACTCCAATATCTAAGCAAAGCTTTGAATATAATACAGGCTTACTTGATAAAGGAATAACAATTACATTACCAAGGTCTATTGCCCAAACTAAGGCATAATGACCTTTCTTGTTTAAATCAGATAATTCTGTTCCAACATTAATTCCAAATTCAACCCAAACAATATCACCTTTTTTTAAATCATCTGGTTGTGGTAAATAGCTTGATTTTTGCAATGATTGCTTAAGATAGGTTGTTTTCTTATCAAACCATTCAACAAATTCCATAGCTACTTCACTATCAATGTTTTGTAATTTTTTTTCAATGTTTTTAGTGATTTTATTAAACTTACTTAAAGCTCTTTTATCACTTTTAAACTTCAACAAATCACCCCAATGGAAGTTATAGCTCTCCTTTTACATCATATGCATCAACGCTACTAATCTTTACCTTTACAAACTCACCAATTATTAGGCTTTTGTTGCTTTTTACAATAAAGTTACCATCTTCAGCATCTGGTGCATATAAATAGCTTCTTCCATAATAATTATTACCATCAAAGTCTTCAATTAAAACATCATGAACTTGATTTATTCTATTTTTATTTAATTCTAAGGAAATTTCTTTTTGAAGCTTCATAATTTTCTTTTCCCTAGAAACAGCAATTTTATGAGGAACCTTATTTTTATAATAATGAGCCTTTGTATCTTCCTCATCTGAAAAAGCAAAAACTCCTAAATGATCAAATCTTACATCCTTAACAAAATTGTATAAATCATTAAAATCTTCTTCACTTTCCCCAGGAAAACCAACAATTAATGTTGTTCTTAAAACACATAAAGGAATTTCCTTTCTAATTTTAGCAATTCTTTCAAGATATTTTTCCTTTGTGCCACTTCTTTTCATTAATGAAAGTATTTTATTACTGCTATGTTGAATTGGAATATCAAAATAAGGCATTATATTAGTGTTTTCTTTAAAAACTTCAATTAATTTATCGCTTATTCTATCAGGATATAAATAAAGCACTCTATAATAAGTATCTTTATCTAATTTTGCTAAATCATCCATTAATTGTTCAATTCCATAATTATCATATAAATCCTTACCATAACGAGTTGGATCTTGGGCAATAACAATTATTTCTTTTTTTCCAAGCTTAATTAATCTTTTAGCATCTTCTAATATTTGCTCTTTTGGATATGAATAATAATCTCCTCTAATTAAAGGAATAGCACAATAAGCACATCTATTTGAGCAACCTTCTCCTATTTTTAAATAGGCAACAGGTAATGGATTAGATAAGCTTCTTTTTAGTGGATCAAATGTAATTGGTAGCTTAACATTAAATAATTTATTTAGCTTTTCACCAATTGTATTATATTCATCAACGCCAACGATTAAATCAATTTCTGGAATGTCTTTACTTAATTCTTCTTTATAGCGCTTAGCAAGGCAACCAACAACTATTAAATAAGCATCCTCTTTTTTGCTATTAATAACTTCAAAAATAGTATCAATTGCTTCCTTTTTAGCATCATTTATAAAGCCACAGGTATTAATAAAAATAGCATCAGAGCTAGCTACATCATCAATTACCTCAATGTCACTATTTTGGCGTAATAACCCTAAAATATATTCACTATCAACTAAATTTTTTGCACAGCCTAAAGATATAAATGTTACTTTCATAATTATATTAACTCATCCAAATCCTTTACCATATTTAATATTTCATCAATATTTTGACATCTTGCACCACTAGCATTATCGTGTCCACCACCATTATAATTACTAGCTACATCATTGATTTTAATACCGCGTGAACGTATTGAAACACGCCACTTATATTCATCAGTTGCTGTTTCATCTTCAGTGCATTGAACCCAAATTTTTACTTCATTGTAGCCTGAAAATAAATTAACATAGGCTTTTAATTGCTCACGTTCTATATTAAGTGATTTTATTTCATCAATTGAAACAATTACATATACTAATCCCTTAGCAGTCATCTTATAATGATTATATAGATAACTAACAATTTTAATGTCTTCAATTGATTTTAAATACATTTTATTATAAACATCTACAAAATCAAACTTTGTTTCAAATAACTTTGAAACAACCTTAAAGGTTGTAGGATTAGTATCTGAATATTGGAAGCGTCCACTATCACCAACAATAGCACTATATAAATAATAAGCACATTGCTTAGAAATACTCTTTTTAAATGATATTAGCATATCACCAATTATTTCAGCAGCAGCGGCAGCATGATCATTAATAATTACAACATCACCAAATTCATCACATAATGGATGGTGATCAATTTTAATAACATAATCAGCCTTTTCTATGTATTGCTTTTTATCAACACGTGGAGTATTAGCAACATCAACAACAATGCATAAATACTTTTCATTTATTTCTACATCTTCATCAGTTATAGGATATAAAGATGGTGAAAAGAATTTATGTGGTAAGCCAAAAGCATATACTTTTTTATTTTTAAAATTATCTTCAATCCAAGTTTTAAGGCCAAATTGTGAGCCAGAAGCATCAAAATCTGGTACCTCATGCCTTAAAATGACAATAGTATCATATTTTTTTATTGCCTTTAAAACCTTTTTATATTCCTTATTCATTATTTATTTAAACCTTTTACAATTTCATATGTGTCTTTACACATCATTAATTCTTCATTTGTAGGAATTACGAAAACATCAATTTTTGAATTTGGACCAGAAATTTTATAACCCTTACCATTTAAAATTTCAACCTTATCAGTTTCACCAATTGTATATTCAATACCTAAAGCCTTTTGAATCATTGGAATTAATACGCTTCTTGTTGAAATAGAATTTTCTCCAACTCCAGCTGTAAAGACAATAGCATCAGCTCCGCCAAGTTCAACAAAATAAGAGCCAATAAATTGAGCAACTCTAGTGCAATATACCTTACGAGCTAAAAATGCTCTTGGATTATTTAGCTTTTCTGCTTCATCAATTTTTCTCATATCATCATGAACGCCACTAACTCCAAGTAAGCCAGATTCAAAGTTGCATATATGATTCATTTGGTCAGGAGTTAAATGATCCTTATTCATAATATAAAATAATGTTGAAGGATCTAAATCACCGCATCTAGTACCCATAGCAATTCCTCCAAGTGGAGTAAAGCCCATCGATGTATCAACAGATTTTCCGTTTTCAATAGCACATAAAGAAGCTCCACTTCCTAAGTGACATGAAATAGCTTTAAATTCATCCTTACCATAGTATTCTTTTAATACTGAGGCAATATATTTATGTGATGTTCCATGAGCGCCATATCTTCTGATTTTATATTTTTCATAGTATTCATAAGGAAGAGCAAATACATAACGCTCTGCAGGAATTGTTTGATGGAAGGCTGTATCAAAAACCATAGTATGAATAGCATTAGGGAAAATTTCCTTAAATGCCATGTATCCATTATATTCTGCCTTATTATGATGTGGAGCTAATTCAGCAAGTTCTAAAACCTTTTTGCAAACATCGTCAGTTACAACTTCAGTTTTCTTAAAATATTCTCCACCTTGAACAACTCTATGCCCAACGCCTTTAATTTCATCAACATTTTCAATTACATGAAATTCAGCAAATTTATCAGTAATTGCTTTTACTGCTGCTGCGTGGTCTGCAATTGGATAATTGTTGTTATAATAAGTCTCATTTGTTCCGTTTTTAAAATCATATTTTACTGTAACTATTGCATCATTTGCTCCAATTCTTTCAACTGTTGCCTTAGCAATTAATTTTTCTTCAGGCATTTCTAGTAATTGTACCTTTAATGATGAACTTCCAGCATTTACTGCTAATATTTTCATAATAATAAATCCTCCATAATTAGTTCCATTTAATTTTACTATTTATATAGTAAAAAGTCAAAATATAAAGAAAATAAAAAGGAAAATATTGAATTTATTTTATGGTTTTTTTATAATTATAGTGATGGAGAAATACTCAAGCGGTTTAAGAGGGCAGTTTCGAAAACTGCTAGAGGTTAACGCCTGCAAGGGTTCGAATCCCTTTTTCTCCGCCACGATAAAATCAATTGGTTTGATACGTTTTAATTGTATCAAACTTTTTATTAATTAATTGGAGTGTATAGTAAATATAAAATAATTTTTCCTGAACGCCATCCTTTTATACTTCTATTGAATTTTTTTTAATTGCTATTATTATATTTTTTAAATCAAAATACTCCATTGGAGAAGTTGCTTATAAACAAAAAAACTTAGTATAATTTTTGCTATTAAACTAAGTTTTTAATATCAAATTGTTTTTTTTAATTAGCATAAAATTTAAGATACTTTAGATTTCAACCCAAGTTGTTGGATCAAATGATGGAGCGGATATAACCCAATCTGAAAGATAGTTTTTATATTTTTGAGATATTGCTTTTCCAACGCCAGTTTGGATTGCTTCATATTTACCATCGGCATTTTGTTTTAAAACTGTACGATAAATTGGTTCAACATATTCTCCATATTTAATATTAGGATTATCTTTGTCATCACCTAAATCCACTGTAGTTGTAAACAAATAATACGTGTCTGATACTCCATCAGGAAAATAAATTAAAAAGAACATATCTTTTGTATCTTCATCAAACAAGTTTGATAAATTGTCTTTTTCATGCCCATCACAACTACCTAAAACACTACTATTGGCCCATATTTTCCCAGAACGATTTTTTATTACTTGATTAATATTTGAATTAGGATCATTTAATCCTGAACTGTTTTTATCAGTTCCTGTTCCATTTAAAATATTATTCGTTAATTGTTCATGTTTTTTTCCTTCTTCGGTATTTGGAAATACATATTTAAATTCATTAATATTAGCAACGATTTCTCCATTTATAGAAGATGGATCATTAAGAGCATAATCAAAAGTCGCATATACTCCTCCACAAGTTAAAGTAAAGATAGCAAGACAAATTAAAAGAGAATTTTTAAACATTTTCATATTATTTCTTCTCCTTTACTTTTTTATTAACAATCTTATTAAATGATAATTCAAGAATATCAATAATTGTTTGAGCTGTTGTTTCAGATTTATCGTACAACTTAATTACATACCATTTTTCTTTATATGATTTTGGAAAGAAAGTTTCTTTCATCCCCTCAAACTTTAATTTTGAGTTTTCATCTAAAACAACTCTTAAAATAGCATCACCAGTTTTTGTTCCATAAATATAAGCAAAACATTTGTTTTTTCCATCCAACATAGCGTAATATGTATCAGGAATCAACAAACCACTTCTAGATAATTTTTTGCTTCTTTTTACATATATTTTATCTTGATAATTTTGCTCTATATAATCCGCGACTGATTTTTTAGAAAAAGAGTTTCTAAAAAATAAATATTTCTTTTGAGATGATATGATTGATTTTCTTTCTTCCATTGCTTTAGTTAATTTTTTATCCACCATTGGTGATACAACACAAGAAACAATTGTAAGTAACAAGCATAAATATCCTGCTGGAGATTGCATGAAATCAATAAAACTTCCTAAAAAAGGTATACGATTGTTTTTATAAATTCCTAGCATTTGCGAATAACGCACTGGGAATCTATCTGGATATTGATTTGCGTCTCCTTGAAGTAAAAAATATCTTTCACTATGTTCATCATTTGGTTCTTCGATATTTACTATTCTATGAATAATAAAAACTCCATCTGTTTCATACATAACGATGTCATATAATTTCAAATCATCTTCACTTGGTAATTGAAAAAGAGTAATCAAATCATATCTTTTAATTTGATTTGTTAAATTATTTTTCACTATATATTCATTTTTCTCATATATTGTAGCCATTGAACCGCTTTTTACAACTTTAACAATTGGAGTTTCTCCTACTTTCTTAGAACTAGAAATATTATTTACAATTGATAGCCCAAATATTGATAACATTAAAATACAAAAAAAAACTGATAACACTTTATCGATAATCAAACGGGCAGCATGGTTTTGTTTCGCCTTGTCTCCTTGCTGCTCGGCTTTTGATATTTCGCTATCGGCAAGTCCTCCTTTTATAATTTTTAATCGCAGTTTTGCAATATTAATTATTAAAAGTGTAAAACCTGCTGTTAATGCTGTAAAAACTATGAGGCAAACTACAATAATATACTTATCGTATCCTGCCATAATTTTCTTCTCCTAATTTGATTTATTATGCTGCTGCTTCGCTAATTTCAATTAAGATTTTTGTATTTTTAAGTTGATTTTCATATGCTTTATATTCTGCATGTGTACTTAACTGAATTTCTTCATTAGCGTCAAAATAATCAGTTAACATAATTTCATATTCATTTAATATTTTGTTTCCTTCATTTAATGAAACTGTATTATTACTATCTAATCCATTAGTAACAAAAATATCTTTTTCATCATATTTATTGCCTGTAAAAGATAACTTCATATTTAACTTTATACCATTATCTCTAACATCAGCATCTGCCCCAGCGTTTGGTGTGAAACTAACTTTGAAAGTTCCTTCTGTTTTCATACCTGTATAATAGGAATTAGTACCGCCAGCTATTACACCAAGATCATCAATTGTAACTTCGAATGTTGAGTTAATTTTTATTTTTCCCTTACTACTCTCTGTTACTGCGCCAGAAATGATAGGTGAAATTTCTCCTGTAGCAGCTTGTGTAGGATTTTGCGCATAATTAAATGTTGCGTATACTCCACCGACTGTCATAATTGTTGCCATCGCAATAATTGTACTTAATTTTTTCATATTGCTCCTACTTAGATAAATAAAATCAATCCCTTTTTGGCGAAACATAAAACGGGAAGGCAACTGTACACCTAATGATATATTAGATGAACAAGTTGCCATAATAGTTTATTAATTTGAAAACATTTTGTCAAGAAATTATTTTAGTTAAGTGTGATTTTTTGCAAAAAATATAAAAAATTATTGGTTAAACCTACTAAAATTGTTTATAATTCCTGAATTTTGTTCATCTAATATATCATTAGACGAACTAATACATTTCTCTTGGTTATCATTAAATAAATTTCCAATTTTATCCATCATATCTTTTTTATGATTCAATAATGAATGAACATAGCGATTTAATGTAATTGTCGCATTTTTATGTCCTAAAATCTCAGAAAGTGTTTTAACATCTACTCCACATTCAATTGATCTTGTGGCAAATGTATGACGCAAGGCATGAAATCCTTTATGCTTTATATTGGCGTTTTTTAACATAAAAGAACTAGAATTGTGATACGAGAAATCTGTCACAATTTTTTTGTTTTTAGGGTAAAAATAGGTAAAATCACCGGAGTACAAGTCTCACCAATAAGAAATTTGCCTTATTTTTGGCATCATTTTTAAGTATACGTCAAAAAATAACACGTGCAATAAAAAATAAAAAGATAATCAAATATTATAGTACTTGTTACTACAATTAAATGATTATCTTTTTTGTCCTTTAATCCGCCATTTCCCGCCATGTGGGAATTCAACTCCTACTTCAATTTGTCTTTTATATTTTTTG
>CAKPZU010000075.1 GCA_934215405.1 uncultured Bacilli bacterium
TTATAAGAAACTGACTTTTTCTTTTCAATTCTTTGTGGGCCCACAATTTTTTCCCCACAGTTTATTTTAAAGAGCCTTAATTTTTCACTTGCGCTTTTTTATTGCTTTAAAAATCTAATGAATGAGGAGATAAATTAGTATGATTAACTTATTAAAGAAGAAGATAGTAATTATAGCATTATCCTGTATAGCTTTTCTATCTATTCTTGTAACAGCGATTGTAATAACAGCATCAAACAAGAAAAGTGTTGATGATGTTACTATAACATTTGTTACAAATGGTGGAGAGAATATTGCACCAATTACTTTAAAAACTGGAACAGAAATAACCTTGCCAGAAGCTAAAAAGGAAGGAAGAAATTTTAAAGATTGGTACTATGATGAAAATTTTAATAACATTTGTGCCAAAACAATAACAGCTAATAAGGATGAAACCTTATATGCTCGCTATGGAGCGACACTTTTGTTTGATAGTAAGGGTGGAAATGAAATTGAACCAAAGGATTATTATGAGGGTGATGCCATTGGAAAGTTACCATTAACATATAAGGATGGTTATTCATTTAATGGTTGGTATTATGATAATGAATATACTAAACGTGTTAATAAAAACGATGTTATAGAATATGAAACAATAATATATGCTGATTTTAAAACATCAGCTAATACCTTAAGAAAGGTTACAAGTGTTAAAGATATTTCACAATGACCAAGCATAAAAATAAATGCTGATAGCTTAATTTTACATAATGAAAATATTAATGATTATGTTACCTTTGCCTCTTCAAATGGTGAAGAAATAAAGATAACTTGTATACCTTTAAATGATAATATGTTTATCTTAAAGCCAATAAATAAGCTTGAAGAAGGTATGACATATTCAATTAAATCATTATCTAGCTTATTAAAGTTTATAAACATTGATGAAAATGATACAGAAAATGCGGATGAGGTATCTATAACTACATATAAGGAAGAAAAAGAAGTAATTGAAAAGAAATCATCAGTCCATATAACTTCAAGTGAAGTAGCAAGCTTTGAAGAAAATGTTTATACATATATGGATGTTGGACTTGAAAAAGAAGTAAATAGAATTATGATTAGAACAACTAAAAAAATAAGAGTTGGTTCTATTGTAACAATTGGTGATAACTTAAAGGAAAAAGATAGTGATTATATATGTAAAGTAATAGATTTTAGAAAAGAAAAAAAGCAATATATTGTTGGAGATGAAATAAAAAAAGATGAATTTTTAATACTTGATGTAGTGACTCCAAATGTTGACGATGTTTATTTAGAACTTGATATTTATGGAGAAAGACAAGCAACACTTGAAGGAATAATTGATATTGATAAGCAAACAATTATAGATAATGTTTTAGATAATGAAGGTATTGTTTTATTAAAGAATTCAATTAAAAATGCTTTAAACAATTCCCCTACTGTTTTAAGCTATGCAAGTAAGCTATCAACAGATGCGGAAAAGAAAGATTTTATGGTGGCTTTAGCTTCTTTTGATTTTAAAAAGCCAAAGGTAAAAATTAATGTAAAAGGAACAGAACTTTCATTTGAAATTGAGCTATCTGGCGAAATACAAATTAAGAACTTTAAGGTAAGTGTAGCAGTTGTAATTTCAAATGAAACATCGGTGGATTATCGTTATACGATATGTAAATCAAAGTTAGTAACGCTTAATCCATTATTATGGTTTTATACAGATGTTAAGGTGGATTTAGCTAATGATTTTTCAATCACATTGCAAGCAGCAGTAGAGTTTACCGATGCTAATGAGGATATAAAAGGAATTATTGATATTACTGATGAGGTTGAATATATAATTGATATGAATAAGGATGGCCAAAACAAATTTGCTGAAGCCATAACTGGTAGTCCACTTTGGGATGATGATGGACTTGAATATGTTGATATTTTTAGTATTCCTCTTGGCCAAATTCCTCTACCAGTTCCAATTGTCTCATTACAGCTTGACTTCAATGTTGTTGGATCTTTAGGAGCAAGAGCTGGATTATATATTGAATTTTCACATCATTATGTTGAAAGTACAACTCTTACAAATGGAGCATGTGAAAAAGGCGAAAATGGTAAACCTGTTATGTATGACTCATTTAGATTTACAAGAGAGACTACAAAAAATAAAATAAATATAGATATTACCTTAAAAGGCCAAGTGGGATTTAGGTGCGGGCTTGAAGCTAAATTATCTCTTTCAGTTGCTCGTTTAAATAATGTAGCAGCGGCTTATGTTTCATTCCGCTTTGGACCATATATTGAACTTACTGGTTTAGTTGATTTTAACTATTCATATGATGCAGTAAATAAGGTATCAGAAACACATCTATATGGAGGAATGTATTTAGAGGTTGGTATATTTGTAAACGCTAAAATAGGAGCAAAATTCTTAGTATATGATGTTAATACCGATATATTTGATAAAAAGATAAGCTTATACGGAGTAGGTGATAGATTAATTCCTTTAGGATTTACAGAAAAAATAAATTCACCTGAAAATCCAGTAGTAGTAACATCACGCTATGGTGGTGTAAGAATGAATTCAGTACAGATGACTTATCTTGATATAGTAACAGGTGAAAAGGTTATTGATAATGCTTTAATAAATAAATATGGAGCACAGCTTAGTTATACGCTTGAATTCTATGATGCGCCAGACTATCAAACTAAGGATTATGAAAAATATATAATATTAAAGGGAACTTCAACAATTATAAGTAAAAATTATCCATATAAATCGTTAAAGTTTGCCGTTAAAGCTAAGCTTGAACCAAAGCATGGAGTTTATGCTAGTAATATTGAAAGAATATTCTATGTTGAATATAGAAATCCTGCTGGTAGAGATTATGCAATACAAAATAGTGAATTTAGAAATGAATATTATGCTGGTGGCGGTGCTACTTATCGTTCTGTTTTAGCTTTCCTTTCATTTAAAGAAGGCGAGCAGGTAGTTCCACCTGAATATAATTTAAATAATTTACCAGTCAGACAAGGATATTATCTTGAACTCGATGATTTGTGGGAAAAGTATTATCCATTCTTAAATAATAAGGTTGATGAAGAATTTGATGGAACATTCCCAATAGTTACCTATGAAAATGCTAATATGCTATTTAATGGATATTTAAAAACGAATACTTGCTATTATCGTTTGAAATGGAAAAGACAAACATATAGTGCTAGCTTTTATTATCCAACATATGCAAACTCATCAACAATTATTAGTAATAATCATTTACTTTCAGCTAATATGGTATATGTTCCTTCTCTTAGAGCATTTATCGTATTAACAGATAAAATAAGTGCTCCAGATATTTATGGAAAGAAATTTGATTCATTTACAAGCAGTAGTGGCTTATCATTTAAATATGATTATTATAAGGTAGATCCAACAAATGCTGATTTTGAAGGCCTTAATATAGCTGAAGGATTTTATCCAATAATTAGAGTAGATACTAGCTCTAATTTATATCTTGATAACTTTAAGATGATAGCTAATGGTGCAGAGTTTTATGCAACATACACAGATAGTAATGTAATTACTGAAACATATGTATTAGAAGGTGAAGCTACAAAGCGTATTAAGGTTGAATATAAGCCGTTTGATTACGCTAATAAAGCAATTCGCCCATCAATTCCTGAAGGCTTAAAAATAGGCACTGAATTTGAAGAAAATGGTAAAACATATGTTATAAAGGGATATCGTGATTTAAATCCTGAGGATGAAGCAAATAGTCGTTATTATGATGAAGCTTTGCTTCCTAATGTAACTAAAAATAGAATATACTACGTATTATATGAAAGAAAAGACTTAGCATCATTACCAGTTTATTATATAAACATTATGGCTAATAATAAGCTAATTGGTGATTATGGAGTGAAAGAAGGAGAAGAAATAAATCTTAATCTTATTAAGATAAACTTTTATGATAAGTATATTGTAAGCCAGCTTACTAATTATGCAACATCAATGATTGATGATGTAATTAGCTCATATTCAGTTAAGTGGAATGATACAAATGTTCCTCAATATATGCCTTCATATGATATTTTTGTAAATGTTGATGTAGCTTATTCTTATAAGGAATTACAAGCTGAATTTATAATTAAGGATCCTCTTCAAAGCTTTAAGAAATGGACAATTTATCAAACAAGAGATGATGGAAGTAGAGTTGTAACTATTTTAGGAAAAACTTGGACATCAGCTAGTAATGATGAAGATTCATTCTATAGCCTTCCTAAGCTTAATGACTATTTTGACAATAAGGATAAAAAATATAATGCCTTTTATGGTTGGAAGAATCAAAATGACGATAAAATTCCTTATGGTGTTCGCATAGCATTTACTAAAAATGAAACATATACTCCTATATTTATAGAAAAGGATGTTATACCAACGATTTCTTTTATAAACTACAATGATTATGGGTATGAATATTATTATAAAACAATTGAAGGAGATTTCTTTGGTAAAACACTGCAAGAAATAATTAATAATGAAAAGATTAATAATCCAACACGTAGTGATATAAATAGCTTATATGATTACAAGTTTATAGGTTGGGTTGTAGATGCCAAATCTTATATAATAGGCTCAGAAAAGGATTCAAATGGTAATATAAAAATAGATTTAATATTTAAAGCAATATATGAGGAAACAGATAAATTACACACAATCACATTTGATGCATTAGATGGCAAATTTACAAATGGTGAAAGTACTTATACTGTAACTGGTAAATATAAGACAGATGTTTCATATGTAAAGCCTGAAAACTATACAAACGAAAAAGGAACATTTACATTTATTTGCTGGACAAAAATACCTTATTCATTAGATGACAAAGCTGATTTAGTAATATCAAATGAAGATGTAACATATTATGCATACTATTCATTATCACCAGCTACTATTTCATTAACATTCAAAGGAAAAGTAAAAACAGAAGCTAGTGATGGAACAGGAAATGTTTATTTTGATAATGACAAATCAAAAACTGAATTAGTAGTAACAGGATTATATGGTAGCAGCTATTATCTTACAGCTAATAATTTTAAGGTTGATAGTATATCAAAAACATTTTTACCTGCTTATTTAAAATGGACAGTTGATGGCAATGAGTATATAAGTGAATTTTATAACGATAACTATATGGCTAATATTCCATTTGACAATAATGCTATTGTTGAAATTTGCTTTGAAGAGCCAATAGAAAGAATCGTTAATATTGCCTTTGTAAGTGATGGAGATTGCTACAATATGGATGGTAGTAAAATAGATAATGTTACTTGTAAGGGTTATATGAGTGGCTTTAGGCATGTTATTAACTATTATGAACCATATGGTAGTAAAATTAATGTGCCTTATGTTGATTATTATAGTGAAGATCATTATAGATTTGACCATTTTGAAGGTAAATTAAATGGGAAAACATTAACAGTAAAGCCGGGTGAAGAAGTTAAGTTTATAGATGATATTGTTTATTATGGAGTATATGTTCTTGATACTAATGTTAAAGTAAATCTTACATTCCGTGCTGATACATATTCAGCTAATAGTAAAAACTTTGATGATGACCTTGTAGGTTTAATGGTATTTAAAGATGGAAGTGTCGAAATTAAAAATTCTGGAATGTATGGAGAAATTATAAGCTTTAATGAAATTCCTTCTTGTGATGGTATGAAATTTGTTGGTTGGACAAGTGATGGAGTAAATACTATAACACATAGTGAACTTCAAAAAATGACCTATGATAATAATAAAAAGTATTATGCAGTTTATGAAGCTAATGCTAATAAATACAAAATAAAGCTTGAAGCTAAAAATGGTAAGTTTATAGATGGAAGCGTTACAAAGGAAATTAATGATATACCTTATGGAAGGCTTACTAGAAATATATTAAAGCCAACTCCTAATGATAATGGACTTATCTTTAGCCATTATGAGGATGGCTTAGGAAATCCTATAACATTTATTAGTAAGGAAGAAACCCTTTATGCTTGCTATGGTAAAGCTATTAAAACATTTGAAGAATTAAAGCAAATAAATTTATCATTAAAGGAAAATTATGTTTTAACAAATAATATTGTAGTTGGTGGACACATATATGGTGATGATGAAGAATTAGCAAGCTGGACATCAATAGGTGAAGGCTCAAGCATGGGCTATTTTGGAACATTCAATGGTAATGTCTATAAAATTAGTATTTCAGCAAAAAGTGGAACTAAAGAAAACTTTGGACTATTTTCAAAAATTAGTGGCACATTATATAATCTTTCATTTGTTGGCAATTATTCAATAAGTAATACAACTGATGCTTTAAGCTTAGGTGCTTTAGCAAAGGAAGTAACAAAGACTGGTAAAATAATTGATTGTCAAAGCTTTGTAAGATTAGATGTTAATATTGAAGCTTTAAATAAAATTGCAGTATCAGGTGCTATTGGTATTAATAATGGTTATGTAGATGGGCTAATGGCTTCAATGGGTGGAATTATAAATATTGATAGTAGTGAGGCATTTACTATTGGTGGCGTTGTTGCTGTTAATAATGGAACAATGAAAAATGTTAATCAAAGTGGAATGGGTGGATCGTTATATGTTTCACTTGCAAGAAGCTTATCTTGTAATATTGGTTCATTTGTTGGCCATAATACTGGTAGTATTGAAAATAGCTTTTCTGAAAGAGCAGTAATGATTAATTTATCACAAGGAGATAATACTTATCTTAAGGATTCAGCTCTTCTTGGTGGCTTTGCCGGAAAGAATGATGGAAGTATTAAAAATGCGACATCGCTTTATGGAAAACTTGAATATAGTGTTAGTAATCTTACTCTTTTCAATAAAAGTGGCTTACATATTGATTATGATCCATATAGTGAAACACCATGTTATATAATCTCTGAGGTAGGGAAAGATGATCAAGGTATTGTATATAAACCAATATATGTTATTTATTTAGCTAATGATGCTACAAAGAAAGGCTCTAGTGAGTATGAAGAGTATACTAAAGAAGTATTTGCTACTAAACATCCAAGCGAAGCTAAAAAGATTGACTCTTTAAGAAATTCTATTTTATATGATGGATTTGTCCCTTCAAGTAATGGCGAAACAATTAATTGTACAATTGTTGAAGATGTAGGCACTGGAAATGGTGTTGAACTTGTTTCAAGCTGTAATTTTGATGGCTTAAAGTGGAATTATTTAGAAAGATTACATCAAAAGGTTTATAGCGCTTAATAAATAATTTACTAGCTAAATAATAAAAAAATGTATAAACTTTAGTTTTAATATACTAAGGAATATACATTTTTTGCTTTTCAAGCATTTTTATAGCTATTTTTTATATATTTGATATATTCAGATGGAGTTTTTTTTGTGTGTAATTTAAATTTTTTAGAAAAATAAAATGCATCAGAAAATCCACACATCAAAGAAATTTGCTTAATACTTTTTAAACCCTTTGACATTAAATCTTCAGCTGCGTTTATACGTAATTTATTAATATATTTTGAAAAAGAAACATCATATTTTTTTTCAAAGATACTAGAAAGATAATTTGGGCTGTATCCTAGCTCATGAGCTAGACTATTAAGATTTGTTTTAGGATTATTATATGTTTCATCAATTCTTTTTTTTAATAACAAGGCTATATCATCATTTTCATTATATTTTTCATAATCATAAGTAGTATTTTTTTGCAATATAGCAAAAGTATATTGCAAAACGGATGTTGTTAATAATTCAAGATTACTTAAAATAGAATCACTTAATGATTTCATCCAAAATTCTTTTAAAAAAGGGTCAACATTTCTTTGAACTAAGGACATTTTACTAAAGCCAGTTTTACTAATTAGATCCAAAGTTGAATCACTTATAAAGCTTATATAAGCATATTCAATATTTTTATTATTATCTTTAGATTCAAAGTAAAAGCTTGTTGAAGGATAGGCTAAAACAACATCATTTTCATCAACTGGATAGCTTTTATAATGTGTATGGAAAAAGCCACTATTTTTACAAATAACAAATAAAATATATGTAGAAGCCATTCTAAATTCTTTATTTAAAAAGTTGTCCTTTTCGTAGACAAAATTTATAATTCCCATTTTTTCATTTCTTTTTACTTGTGGAATAAATTTACAAATATTATTTTTAATCATTCTAATCACCAATTATATAATAGCATCTATAATTCAAAGATAAAAGCAAAATCGTAGAAATTTCCATTTTTTAACTAGATAATTCTATTGCTAGCCCCCAAAAATGTCGATATAATTAAATTAAATTATGTGTGGGTGATTAAATAATGGAAAAGATTATAAGAATTGGAATACTTGGAGCTTTTCGCGGCTATGATTTGTATAAAAGTGTAAAAGAATGTGAGGTAGTTGCGATTTGCGACAATAATGAAGAAGTACTTGAACATGTTAAAAGCTTAATAAAATCTAATAAAATAGCTTATTATAATAACTTTGATGAGTTTATTAAGCATAAAATGGATGGTGTTGTCCTTGCAAATTATGCAACCGAGCATGCACCTTTTGCAATTAAAGCAATGAAGGAAGGAAAGCACGTGCTTAGTGAGGTATTACCTTGCCAGACAATGAAAGAAGCAGTTGAACTAATTGAGTGTATTGAAGAAAGTAAAATGATTTATTGCTATTCTGAAAATTATTGCTATTTTGCTTCAACAAGGAAGATGAAGGAATTATATCAAAATGGATTGATTGGAGATTTTGAATACGGAGAAGGTGAGTATATTCATAATTGCGAGCCTATATGGCCAAATATAACATACGGCGATGAAAATCATTGGAGAAATAACCAATATGCAAATTACTATTGCACTCATTCAATTGGCCCATTAATTCATATTACTAAACTAAAGCCAGTAAGTGTCGTTGGTTTTGAATTACCATATTCTGATAGAAAAGCAAGAATGGGTGCAAAGGGTGGAACAGCAGGAATCGAAATGATAACTCTTGAAAATGGAGCAATTATTAAATCAATTCACGGAGATTTAGTTAAAAATTCTATTTGGTATACAATTTATGGAAGCAAAGGACAACTTGAATGTGCGCGTGAGGATGAATGTGAAGATAACATTTCTATATTGTATCAAAATATCGATTCGAAGGAAGCAGTTTTTGATGGAAGAAGTAAAAGATTTGTGCTTGATAAAGTATCTTCGTTTGGCCATGGAGGCTCTGATTACTATCCTATAAACAACTTTATTAAAAAGCTTAAAGGAGAAGAAGCCGATACAATAGATATTTATGAAGCTCTTGATATGTTTTTGCCAGGTATGTTTGCATATAGATCAGTGCTTAAGGGTAATATATCTCTTGAGATTCCAAACTTAAGAATAAAAGAGCAAAGAGATAAATATAGAAATGATACGATGTGTACAGATAAAAAAGTTGCTAAGGATATGTATATCACTCCATATTCAAAATGTGAAATTAATCCACCAAAGGAAGTTTATCAAGAAATAAAAGCAAAATATGTAAAAATAAAAAATGACAAGTAAAAGGAGGATAATAAAATGAAAAAAAGAGTAAATTTACTTGCAATGATTGCTTTTTCGTTGTTATCAATTAATATGGTATTATTAAATAAGTCTAATGATGTAAAAACTTTATGTGCTCAAGGTAATGATAGTATTGACATTACAAGCATTTGGAATGAAAATGCTATAACTAAAGAGGATAATTATTATACTTTAGCAGCAGATACAGGCTATAGTAATGTAAGGTATATTGGTAATACCTTTGAAGCAACTGTAAAACTAACAAATGGAACTGGGAAAATTAATCTTTGTCTTTCAGGTACACCTGGAGCTTTTGATTTAGATTACTATGCTTTTGCTTATTCATATAGTGAAGCAGATGGCGCATTGGCTGTACTTTATAATGATGGATTTAGACCAAATCCGCCTTTACCAAAGGTTGAATGCTTTAATACTGATTGGTTTAAACTAAAGCTTGTAATGAATGATGGAATGATATATGGC
>CAKPZU010000076.1 GCA_934215405.1 uncultured Bacilli bacterium
TTGTTAAAGATGGAGTTTATAAGGATTTAGCACCTAAAGATAAAAATATTTTTGCTTATGAAAGAGTATTAGATAATGAAATACTTCTTGTTATTTCATCGTTTAATGATAAGGGTCAAATTTGTAAGGTAATGAAAAAGTATGAAAGCTATAAAAAAGAGATTTTATTAAATAATTATGATACTTTTGAAAATTATTATTTAAAACCTTATCAAAGTGTACTATTATATATAAAGAAAAAATAGGGTAAAAGTATGGAAATAAAAACGATAAGTAATGAAATTAGTGATGTGTTAATAGTTTCAAAAAGCAAATTTATTGCTTATCTTTTTCCATGTGATAATAAAGAAGAAGCAAAAGACATTCTTTTAAAACTAAGGGAAATGCATGTTGAAGCAACCCATATATGTTATGCTTATATAATAAATGAAGATAATGTATTACTTTATAAAGCAAATGACGATAATGAACCATCGCAAACGGCTGGAGCTCCTATATTAAATGTCTTAAGGAAAAATAATTTAACAAATGTATTACTTGCAGTTGTTAGATACTTTGGTGGTATAAAACTAGGGGCTGGAGGATTAACTAGAACTTATAGCAATGCAGCTGCTTTAGTGGTTAAAAATGCTGCAATTGTTACCTTAAAGGAAGCTTTACTTTATAAAATATATTTTCCTTATGATAAAGTAAAGGAAATAGATAAGATTCTTGAAATAAATAATATAGTAATTAATAAAAAAGAGTATGATGATAATATTATTTATTATCTTATAATAAAAGATGATGAAGTTGTAAACGACTTAAAGAAGAAGATTGAATATTTAAATGTTAAATTTGAAAAAATTGATAAAATAATGATAAGAGAAAATTAAAAGGAGCCTTGTGCTCCTTTATTTGTTTAACAAATATTTAAATAATTCGACATGACCATTTTTAGATAAATGGACACTATCTTGATAGTAAAATCTATTAGTATTATAATCAAAAAATTGCTTCATATAATCCCATGGATCAATATATTTTAGTTTATACTCATTTGCAATTTCTTTGCTAGCATTTCTATAATCACTATATTTTAAGCCGCCTTCATATCTTGTTGGGCTTACAATATCATATTCAGAATAAGTGCAGTTTAAAATTATAATATTTACATTTTTATTAGCTTCTTTTAGCGTTTTAATAATATAACGATAGCTATTTTTAAATGAATGAATATCATTAAGTGTTATTGGATTTTTGTTTTCTTCATCAAGTGGTGGTTGAAAATATTGATCATTATGGCCATAGGCAATAATTACATAATCAAATTTACTTAATTCATTATGCTCCTTTAAATTATAAACAACACGACAACCATCAATGGCATTAGCATTATCCTTATATTCTTTATAAATGTTACTACCTTCATACATATAAGTTAATGTTGTTCCACCAATTGCTGCATTTTTTAATTCATTAATATTTAATTCTTCCTTTAATAGAGTTGAATATGTTTTATCATTTCCAATAGTTGCTTGGGCAGAAACTGAATCTCCAAGTATTAATAAATTTTTATTGAAAAAGAATTCTTTATTTATTTTATAAGTATCATTCATAAGATTTGTCCTCCTTCTTGATTATAGCATACAGTATAATAAAAATATTAAAATATAGTAATAATAGCAATTTTTATCTAGTAAAATGAAATAGGAGGTAGTTTTATGAATATCATTAAGAAAATTTGGCCGTTTTCATTTAACACTACAAGCGTTGGAAATTTATTAGTAAAGGCAATATTATATGTTATTATTACAGGATTATTCATTACATTAATGGCTTTGCTTGGAACTATAAAAATACTAAATGTTATTGTATTTATTATTTCACCATTAGTAAGCTTATATGCTTTATTAGGACTTGTAATTCTCTTACTTGATTATTTTAAAATATTTAAGGAAAAATAGTGAAAGTACTATTTTTTTCTTTTAGCAAATTGTATAATTATTTTAAGGAGTTGATAATATGATTAATTTTAATTTGGATTTATTTAAAACAATTTCTAAGGATGTATTTTTATGTGATTCTCCTACAGGTTATACAAATAGAATAATTAAGGTAGTAGAAAAATATATTAAGCAATATGGCTATGATTATAAAATATTGAATAATGGAGCTTTAGAGGTATTTATTAAAGGAAAGGATTCTAGTAAGCTTGTAGCAACTAGTGCTCATTGTGATACTTTAGGCTTAATGGTAAGATCAATAAAAGGTAATGGAAAGCTAGCTCTTACTTGCTTAGGAGGTCCAGTTACTCCAACACTTGATGGTGAGTATTGTACTATTTATACAAGAGATAATAAAAAATATACAGGAACTATTTTATCAACATCTCCTGCAGCTCATGTATTTAGTGATGCTAATAGTAAAAGCAGAAGCATTGATAATTTAGAGGTACGATTAGATGAAATTGTTAATAATGCTGAAGATGTTAAAAAGCTTGGCATTGAAAATGGTGATATAGTTTGCTATGATCCTAAGTATTTAGTAACAGACACTGGGTTTTTAAAAACAAGATTTATAGATGATAAAGCATCAGTAGTAGTTTTATTAATGCTCCTTGATTATACAAGTAAAAATAAAATTCAATTTAAATATGATACAAAAATTTATTTTGTAGTATATGAAGAAGTTGGCCATGGTGCTTCAATGGTTGATAGAAATATAGGTGAATTTGTTACATTAGATATGGGCTGTGTTGGCTTAGATTTAGCTGGAAATGAATATGCTGTTTCTATTTGTGCTAAAGATTCAGGTGGACCATACGATTATGATTTAACAACAAAGCTTATTAATCTTGCTAAGGATAATAAACTTAATTATACAGTTGATATTTTCCCTTATTATGGTTCAGATATTGGCGCTGCATCACGCTCTGGTGTTGATTTTAAAGGTGCACTAATAGGTAGTGGTGTTTCAGCAAGCCATGGAATGGAAAGAACACATATTCAAGGAATTGAAAACACTTTGAAATTAATTTATTTATATTTAATATAAATTATAGAAAATATTTTGCCAATATGGTAAAATATTTATATGCAAGCATAGTTTAGTGGTAGAACTTTAGCTTCCCAAGCTAACCGTGCGGGTCCGATTCCCGTTGCTTGCTCCATTGCTAAGTAATTATCTAATTCTTTGAATTAGATAATTTTAATATAAAAGGAGAAAAAAGTTTATGAAGATAACATTAATTACTGGTGGTGCAAGTGGACTTGGAAAAGAACTTGCAAATCTTTATGGGAAAGATAACAATAATTTATTAATCGTTGATATTAATGAAGAAAACTTAGAAAAAGTTAGTGAAGATTTAAGAAAATTATATCCAAATATAAATGTTTTTACATTTAAAGCCGACCTATCAAAAGTTGAAGATATGAAAAAGGTTTATGAGTTTACAAAAGAAAATGATTTCTTTGTAAATAACTTATTTAATTGTGCTGGGTTTGGTGATTGCACAGACTTTAAAGATATGGATATAGATAAGCAATTAAAAATGACAGAGGTTAACTGTAATGCTCCTTTATATTTTTCAAGAGTGTTTTTAGATAATATGCTTAAAAATAATGAGGGCCATATTATAAATGTTTCTTCAATTGCCGGCTTATATCCAGGGCCTTATATGCTAACATATCATTGTACAAAAAGCTTTGTTTATAATTTTTCATTAGCTTTAAGCTTTGAACTTAGAAAGACAAATGTAAAGGTATTAACACTATGCCCAGGTCCATTTAATTCAAACTTTGTTTCAAAGGCCCATAATGATTATACATTTAAATTAAAAAAGCCTCTTGAAGCAAAGGATGTTGCTTTAATTGCTAAAAAGCAATCATTAAAAGGAAAGAATTTATATATAATTGGTGCAGGTAATAGAATTCAATACTTCTTTTCAAGATTTGCTCCACATAATTTTATTTTAAAAACTAGTGCAAAAACATTGAAGAAAGATATTTAAAGGAGGAATAATTCAATGAATGAAAATGAAAGAAATAAACATGAAAGCACAAAAAAAACAATAAAGATTATTGGCTTTATTTGTTTAATAGTTGGCTTTGTTTGTACTGTAATAGGTATGGTTAGCTTCTTTTCAAGCTTTATGAATAATACTATTCCAACTCTTTTCTTTATGTCTTTTATAGGATTACCATTATTTTCAGTTGGACTTGGCCTATTAATATTTGGATATCGTAAAGAAATAATGCGTTATGGTAAAAACGAAAGTGTTCCTATTATTAATGAAGCAAGCAAGGAAGTGGCTCCAGCTATAAAAAATGTCGTTAATGCAATAAAAGATAGTGATGGTATTGAATGCCAATACTGCCATACCTTAAATGAAAAGGATAGTAAGTTTTGTAAAAGCTGTGGTCGAAGCTTAGTTAGAATATGTCCAAATTGTCAAAACGAGGTTGCAAATGACGCATTATATTGTGACCATTGTGGTAAAAAGCTAGATTAGTTTTATGAAATACAAATTAGTAATGTTTGATCTTGATGGAACAGTTCTTAATACTATTAATGATTTAGCAAATAGTATGAATTATGTTTTATCTAAATACAATATGCCTCTACATTCTATTGAAGATATAAAGCAATACTTAGGAAATGGCATAAGAAGGCTTGTAGAATTAAGCGTTAAAGAAAATACAAGCAATGAAGAAATAGAAAAAGTATATCATGATTTTTTAGCATATTATGAAGTACATTCACTAGATGAAACAAAGCCTTATGATGGAATAATTCAACTATTAACAAAATTAAAGGAAAAAGGCTGTATACTGGCAATGATATCAAACAAAGCAGATATTGTTGTTCAACAATTAGCTAATAGATTCTTTAATGGTATATTTGACTATGTTGTTGGTGAAAAAAATAATATTCGTAAAAAGCCTTACCCTGATAGTGTTATTGAAGTAATGAAAAAATACGAAATAAGCAATCAAAATGCTATATATATTGGCGATACAGAGGTTGATTCATTAACGGCAATTAATGCTAAAATTGATTGTATTATTGTCACTTGGGGCTTTAGAAAAAAAGAATACTTAGAGACTTTAAAGAAAACTTTTTTAGTAAATCAAGTTGATGAAATTTATAAAATAGTTATAAATAGCTAGATTTGTAGAAAACTCATAAAAAATAGTTTGACACACTAGAAGATTTATTGTAAAATTATATAGCGTGAAATCGCAGCACATATGTACAAACTGTCATGTGGTCTTCAACATTTTGCATTATAAGTAGCTATGCTGAAAAGTGAAAGTATTAATGAAGATATTCGAGATTTGGAATATATGCTATTGATGATTTTAGCAAAGTAATCGACAATAGGAGGAAAATTAAATGTCACGTTACACAGGTTCTACATGGAAGCTTTCAAGAAGAACTGGTTACTCTATTTTAGAGACAGGAAAAGAATTAGTTAAACGTCCTTATGCACCAGGTCCTCACGGAAAAGATAAAAGGAAAAAAGTTTCTGAATATGGAAAGCAATTAAATGAAAAGCAAAAAATTAGATACATTTATGGTGTATCAGAAAAGCAATTCCGTCGTCTTTATGAATTAGCTAAGAAGGCTAACGGAGTTACTGGTGAAGAATTCTTAAAGATTCTTGAATCAAGATTAGACAACTTAGTATATCGTATGAGTATCGCAAGAACTAGAAGACTTGCAAGACAATTAGTTACTCATGGTCATATCCTAGTTGATGGCAAGAAAGTTGATATTTGTTCATATCTTGTTAAACCAGGACAAGTTATCACAGTTAAGGAATCATCTGCTAAAATTGTACCAATCGTTGAATCAGTTGAATTAGTTGGAACAATTATACCTCAATATGTATCATTTGATAAAGAAAATTTAAAGGGTACTTATGTAAGATATCCTGAAAGAAAAGAATTATCAGCTGATATCCACGAAGAATTAGTAGTTGAATTCTACAACAAAATGTCTTAGTATTAATTTACAAAATAATAATAAAACCGCATCAGAAATGGTGCGGTTTTAATGTTCTTATGCATTAATATTTTTGTCTTTGAATGTTTTGTTTAGTGTTTCAATAAATATTAAAAATAATACAAAGAATAATAAGATAAAATATGGCATTATTTTCATAGATAAATTATTAGCAATTACTCCAAATAATGGAGGAATAAATGTTGAACCAATATAAGCACAAGTCATTTGAAGTCCAATTATTCCTTGTGAATTTTCCTTTGAAAAATAAAATGGTGTGGAATGCATAATTGATGGATAAATAGGTCCACAGCCTATACCAATTGTAATAAAGGCAATTAATGATAATATATAATTATTTGTTGGTATTAACAAAAGAACAATACTAATAGCTATAATTATACTTCCAAGTTGTATTAGTTTTTTATCGCCAATTTTACTAGCTATAAAGCCAGATAGAAATCTTCCTATTGTTATTCCAATAAAAAATAATGAACCAAATGATGCGGCCTTTTCAGGTGAAATATCTTTAACATTTACAAAATAGGTTGCAGTCCATTGGATTAAAATTGATTCAAATGAACAATAGCAGAAAAAGGCAATTAAGACAAAAATAACTCCTTTAATTTTAAATTTTTGCTTTAATGATAAATTGGCTGGCTTGACTTCATCAATAGATGTATTATTTTTATTTTTCTTCCATAAAGGAAACGAAAATAAAACAATTATAAAAATAATAGATTGTAAAATTGCTACAAAGCTATATCCTCTATGCCAACCATATTGCTTTGTTAAGCAATAACTCATTATATAAGGGCTAGCTATTGTTCCAACTCCCCAAAAACAATGAAGCCAACTCATAGTTTTTGATGAAAAATTAATAGCTACATAATTATTTAATGAAGCATCAATTGCCCCAGCACCAAGGCCATATGGAATAGCAAATAAACAAATTAATATAAAACTATTCGACAATGAAAATCCAATTAAAGCAATAATTGTTAAAAGAATGCTTAATGAGGTTACAAGCCAAGTGCTCATTTTTTGAAGAAGCTTATCAGAAAATAAAGTAGATATAATTGTTGAAAAAGAAATAATCATTGTAACTATTCCCATATAAGACATTTTAACATTAAAATCTATTTGCATTACAGGCCAAGCAGATCCTAATAATGAATCAGGTAGTCCTAAGCTTATAAAAGCTAAATAAATAACCACTATTAATAAGCTAACCATAAAATTTTCCCCCCCAATAACAAAAAAAGGCTTAAAGCCTTACTAATCTATTTAAATGGTCGGGACGGCAGGATTTGAACCTGTGACCCTCTGGTCCCAAACCAGATGCACTACCAAGCTGTGCTACGTCCCGAACTGCTTTATTATTATATAATAGGCATTTAGTAAATGCAAGAACTTTTTACTTTTTTCGTAAACAAAAAATGACTTTGCTAAAACTTTTGACTTTTTAAATTAAAAAAACGCAAAAAATGCATATTTGTATAAAATCAGTATAATTATTATGGTATAATTATTAAGAATTTACAAGGAGACAAATATAATGAATAAATTGATTAATGAATTTTGTATTAAGCATAGTTTAAATGTTGAAAACGATAATTGTGCCCATGGCTTTATTATGAATTATGAAACAAATCTTTGTTTTATTCCGCTTGACAATGTATCGCCGGTTAGATTGTTTATTTCTTGCTTTGTTCCTGATGATAAAAAGGAGGCAATTAGTAAGCAACTAAATGACTTAAATTACAAGCATTTGAAGTATGATTTCACACAATTTGGCTTAGTTGTTGGCTTAAATGCCATGACTTTAAAAAAATTAATGGCAGTTATAGACGATATCGTTGACTCAGTATATGGTATTTTAAAAAATAACGAGATTTTAGATAGCTCATATTGCCCAATTTGTGGAAATAGCCTTGATGAAACAAATTCATATGTGGCAAATGTTGCTTTTGGAAAAGTAACTATTGATAATGATTGTAAAGAAAAAATAAATCAAACAATAGAAAAGGAAAATAAAGAATTTGATGATGCTCCAAATAATTATCTAAAGGGACTAGCAGGGGCTTTAGTTGGAGCACTTATTAGTGTTGTTGCTTTTATAGTTTTATATATGATAGGCTTTATTTCAGCAATAACATCTTTCTTATCAATCTATCTAGGAATTACCTTTTACAAAAAATTTGGTGGAAAACCAAATAAAACAATGGTACTAATCGTCACTGCTGTTACAATAATTGTAATGGCATTAACAATATTTGGAATTTATGTTTATGCTGCTAATTTATTAGCTACTAGTCGTGGCTATACATCTAGTGGTATTAATGCCTTTATTGACATGATGAATGAAGATGATTTTAGAAAAGAATTTAGTAGTAATGCTGCTATGACTGTATTGTTTACGCTTCTTGGATGTGGCTTTGAAGTTTTTTCTCAAATGCAAAAAGTTAAACGCTCATCAACAATTTAATTAAAAACATACTGTATATTCATTCTATAGGAAATTTATATTATGAAAAAATCTTTAACAATTAAAAATATTATTTTAATTATAGTACTTGGCTTTGCCGGGCAATTATGCTGGAATATGGAAAATCAATGGTTTAATACTTATGTGTATGCTAAAATTGGGCCTTATCCGGGAATTGTTACTTGCATGTTAATTTTTTCAGCATTAGCTACTGCTTTTTCAACATTTTTGTTTGGAACACTAACTGATAGAATAGGAAAGAGAAAGCCTTTTCTATGCATTGGCTATATCGTTTGGGGAATTACAACATTTATTTTTGGAGTTACTGATGCATTAAAGGGCTTTTCACCATTATGGTTTGTTTCAACAATGGTTGTTGTTGCCGACTGTGTAATGTCTTTTTTTGGGTCTATGGGGAATGATTGTGCTTATTCTGCTTGGACTACTGATTTATTAAATGAAGAAAATAAAGGCTTTATTGGTACAAGTATAGCAGTTATGCCAATTGTTGGAACAATTGTTGGAACTTTACTTGGTGGAATAATTATTAGTTCATTTGGCTATCATATGTTTTTTGCTATAATGGGAGGAATTGTAAGCTTAATAGGTATAATTTGTATTTTTACAATGAAAGATGTCGATAATATAAAAATAAATAAAAATGGTTCATTTTGGAAACAATTTTTCTCAAATTTTAATTTTAAAGAATTTATTAAAAATCGTGAATTAGTTTTGGTATTTATTATATTATCTATATTCTTTATCGGCTTTAATTGCTTTTTTGCTCATATTGGTAATTTATTTATTTATAACTATAACTTTAAAGAATCAGACTTTGGAATTGTTGAAGGAGCAGCCTTAATAGTATCAATTATTATTTGTCTATTTTTTGGAAAATTGTTAAATAAAAATATAGCACCTAAATTAACACTTATTTCTATTATAACTGAAGTATGTGGATTGATCTTTTTAACAATTCTATCATTTAATAATCTATTTAATGGAAGCAATGTCTTTTCAATTGATAATTTAGCATTGTTTATTGGTATGGTAATTGTTGGAGTTGGCTACATATTGTTTATGCAAGTTGTAATGATATGGGCTAAAGAATTATATCCTGAAGATAAGCGTGGACAAATTGAAGGCGTTAAGATTATTTTCTTTGTTTTAATACCAATGATTTTTGGCTCACTTATTTCAAATGTCTTAATTAATCTATTAGGAAAAGAAACAATAATTGATTATGGATATGGGCCAGTTAGTGGAAAGGCACCAAATCATTATTTATTTATTGCTGCAGCAATAGTCATTATTTTAGCTATAATACCTTTATATTATGTAAATAAAATATATAAGGAAAGAATTAAAAAATAAAAACTAAAAGGGGGGATGTTTAGAAACCTATAAATAAAATAGGCTCTCATCCCCTTTTTGTTTGCATTAAATATCTCCTCTTTTTTGA
>CAKPZU010000077.1 GCA_934215405.1 uncultured Bacilli bacterium
AGAGACAAAAGCTGCTAAGCAAGAAGAAATTGAAATTGTTGAAAATACAGAAAAAACTCAATCATCTCGTCCAAAGGTTTATCATATTTCAATAAGAGAAGATGGCAAATGGCAAGTTAAATTTGCCAAAGGCGAAAAGGTTATTAAAACATTTGCAACACAGCTTGAAGCAATTGATTATGCAAAGCAATTAGCTAATAATCAAAATGGTAGCATTGCTATTCATAAAAAAGACGGAAAGATTAGAAAACAAAAATATAAATACGATAAGTAGTAAAAAATCAGCCAAAAATAGGCTGATTTTTTATTTATACGGGTTTGTCAAGAAAAGTGTGTAAGTTCATAAATAATTATAATTGATAACCTACTACTATCTTTAAAGCAAAATATTAATATGTAAAGGGCAAATCCTTAATTTTCATTATTTATTTTTTCTTTAGCAAGAGCAAGCATTAGCTTTATTCTATTTTCTTGGTTTACCTTACTTGCTGATGAATCATAATCAATAGGAGTTATATTAGCATTAGGATATAGCTCCTTTAATTTATTCATAACACCTTTACCGCAAACATGATTAGGTAAGCAGCCAAATGGTTGAGCACAAACAATATTAGGATAGCCATCCTTAATTAACTCTTTCATTTCAGCAGTTAAAAGCCAGCCTTCACCCATTTTAGCACCATGCTTAATAACACCACTTGTTTCCTTCCTTGTTTCCTTAAAAGGATTCATTGGCTTAAATTTACTATATTTTTTTATTGATTTTATCATTAATGATTCATACATTGTAATGAATTTAAGTAAAAATGTATTATAAATCTTTTTACTTAATTTAGTTCCATAATAACGATGGTCATATTCACCATTTGCAAAGCAATACATTAAAAAGCCAAATACTCCAGGGACATTAATTTCTGCACCTTCATTAATTAAAAACTTTTCTAAGCTGTTATTACCAATTGCGGCATATTTTACATAGATTTCACCAACAATACCAACCTTAGGCTTATTAGTAACATTAAGCTTTATTGCATCAAATTCCTTAACAATTTGCTTTAAATTCTTTTTGATTTCAAAAATACTAGTTCCTTTGCCTTTACTTATTTGCTTTCTTAGCTTATTATTCCATTTTACAACTAAATTGTCTGATTCATTTTTATTTATTTCATAGGATCTAGTTTTATTATGTAAATACATTAATGTATCACCATAGGTAACTGCTGCTAATAAGGCCATTAAAAAAGATAAATCAACCTTTAATCCTTCACAATGAGCTAAATCACCCAAATTAAAGGTAATAACTGGTACAAAGCCTAAATTAGCATTTTCTAAGGCTTTTCTTAATAATGGTACATAATTAGTAGCTCTACATCCACCACCAGTTTGTGTTAATACTAAAGCAACATGTCTAACATCCTCTTCATGCTTTAAAGCATCAATAAATTGACCTATAACACATGTTGCTGGATAGCAAGTATCGTTATGAACATATTTTAATCCTTCCTTTACTAAAGATGTATCTGTATTTTGAAGTATTTTTACCTTATAGCCTTTCTTTTCAAAGGCGCCAGCTAAAATATCCATATGCGAATCTAAAAAGGATGGAATTAAAACTGTATGAGTTTTTTTCATTTCTGGTGTAAATATTGGATAATTTAAAATATATTCCTTATTTGCCATTTTCTTTTTCCTTTCCTTTGATTGCTTCAATTAATGAACGAATTCTAATTTTAATTGCTCCTAAATTAGCAATTTCATCTATTTTTATTTGTGTATATATTTTATCATGGCTTTCTAGTAGCTTTTTAGTTTCATCAGTAGTTATAGCATCAAGTCCACACCCAAAGGAAACAAGCTGAATTAAATTCATATCATCATTATCAATAACATATTTAGCAGCACTATAAAGGCGAGCATGATATGTCCATTGATTTAAAACATTAGTTGCAAATTTTTTGTTTAAATGAGAAATGCTATCTTCTGAAATAACAGCCATTGATAAGCTATTAATTAATTTATCTATGCCATGATTAACTTCAACATCAACATGATATGGTCTGCCAGCTAAAACTATTATTTTTTTATTGTCACTTCTAGCTAGCTTTATTATTTCTTGAGCTTTATTTCGAATTGATTTTAAATAATTATCATATTCCAAATAAGCTAAATTACTTGCTATTTTTATTTCTTTTTTATTAAATTTGCCTAATCTTAAATTTAGTATTTCATATATTCTTTTTTCAAATTGCTTTTTATTTTCAAGGCTTATATAATCTCTAATAAATAAAATATCATTTACTCTTTCAATGTTATTTTTTATTGTTTCAGGATAATAGGCTACTATTGGACAATTGTAGTTTTTATCAGAAATACCCTCATTTATATTATAAGTCATACAAGGATAAAAAATAATTTTATGGTTTTCATTTAATAGCTTTTCAATATGGCCATGAACTAGCTTTGCTGGATAGCAGGCAGTATCTGATGGAATTGTATGCTGACCCTCTAAATATAGCTTTACATTTGAAAAGCCACTATTATAAACCTCATAGCCTAAGGATGTAAAAAATGTATGCCAAAATGGTAAAAGCTCGTAGTTATTAAGTACTAATGGAATAGCTATTTTCCCTCTTTTACCAGTAATAGGCTTATAAGACATTAGCTTATCTTGAATAAATTTATAAATATTTAAATCGTTATTAATTACTCCATTGCTTAAAGGCTTTTCACATTTGTTTCCAGAAATATATTTTTTATTATTTGAAAATGCATTTAGCGTTAAAGCACAATGATTGCTACAGCCATTACAATTAAAGTTAGTTGTTTTAAAGCTAAAATTTAAAACCTGCTCTTTAGTAATTATTGTTGATTTATCTAAATTTAATTCTTTAGCATATAAAGCAGTTCCATAAGCTCCTGCAACACCTGCAATATTAGGACGTATAACATTTAAATTTAATTCTTGCTCAAAGGCTCTTAAAACTGCTTCATTATAAAATGTTCCACCCTGAACAACTATATGTTTACCAAGAGTTTTAGGATCACTAACTCTAATTACCTTATATATAGCATTTTTTACAACAGATGTTGATAATCCGGCTGAAATATTATCAATTGTGGCACCATCCTTTTGTGCTTGCTTAACACTTGAATTCATAAATACAGTACATCTTGAGCCTAAATCAACTGGCTTTTTAGCAAGTAAGCCAATTTTTGAAAATTCTTCTATATCATATCCTAAAGCATTAGCAAATGTTTGTAAAAATGAGCCACATCCAGATGAGCAAGCCTCATTTAAAAAGATATTAGATATTACACCATTTTCAATTTTAAAGCATTTAATATCTTGGCCTCCAATATCAATTACAAAATCAACATCCTTTTCAAAATGCTTAGCAGCTTTAAAGTGAGCAATTGTTTCAACAATTCCACCATCTAAAGAAAAAGCATTTTTTATTAAATCCTCACCATAGCCTGTAGAAACAGCTCCACATATTTTAACATTTTCATTAATTGAATATATTTCACTTAAAATATCTTTAAATGTATCAAGTGGCTTTCCTTTATTTGATAAATATTTACTAAATCTTATATTTTCATCCTCATCAATTAAAATAACCTTTAAGGTTGTTGAACCTGAATCAACACCTAAATATAGTTTCCCTTCATAATCCTTTAAAGGTAGAATATCAACTTTAGCTAAAGCATGGCGCTTTCTAAACTCTAATAGTTCAGCCTCATTATTAAATAAAGGCTTATTATAAATATAATCCTCACTTGGCTTTAAAACATTTAGCTTAGCAATAATATCTTTTAAATTCATTTTTTTACTAGCACTTAAGGAAGCTCCAAGTGCTACAAAAAATAAAGAATTATCAGGGCAAGTTCCTTTAACATTAAGTGATTCATCAAATGAAGATCTTAAGCTATCAATAAAAGTTAATGGACCACCTAAATAAACAATATTTCCTTTAATATCTCTTCCTTGAGCTAAGCCTGATATTGTTTGATTAACAACTGATTTAAAAATTGAAGCAGCAATGTCTTCCTTTAAAGCTCCTTGATTTAATAAGGCTTGGATATCTGTTTTAGCAAATACACCACAGCGTGAAGCAATTGTATATTCCTTTTTCTTATTTTTAGCAAGGTTATTCATATCTTCTATGCTTATATTTAATAATGTTGCCATTTGATCAATAAAGGCTCCTGTTCCACCAGCACAGGTACCATTCATTCTAACCTCAAGCCCATGGTTTAAAAATAAAATTTTAGCATCCTCACCACCAAGTTCAATTATGCAATCAACATTTTTTAAAAAATTATTAGCAGCAACCTTTGTAGCATATACCTCTTGTATAAAATCAATGCCTAAAGAAGAGGCTATTCCAATTCCAGCTGAGCCCGACATACCAATATATACTAATTCATCATTTATAAGATTTGATTTATTCAAGTCATCTAAAACTTTTATTAAGGTTTCCTTTATATGTGAATAATGTCTTGTATATGTTTTATATACTAAAGTATTATCATTATTTAATAATGTGCATTTTATAGTTGTTGAACCAATATCTAAGCCTAATCTCATCGCTAAAAAACACCTCTTTTTTTAAACTAAAGATAATTATATCATAAATTTACCTAAAAATCTTTAGATTTTTATAATTAGCAAAAGATAGCAATTAAAATAAAGGCTAAAGAAATTACAAGGCAGCTAATAATATCTCTAATTGTAGGCCTTTCATTTAAGAAAATAATTGCAAGAGCTATTGATATTAAAAAGCCAAGTCGATTAATAAGTACAACAATATTATCATAGTTATAATTTATTGCGTTATAATAGCAAAAATATGAGCCAACAATAAATAATCCTATAACAAAAATATGTATTAATTCAACCTTTTTTATTTCGAAAACTAATTGACGCTTTTGCTTAATAAACACAATTAGCCAAGTAAAGACTAATACAGCGCATATTTTTATTGAATTAGCAAGATTATATTCAACATTTGCAGCGCCATATTCACTTAAAACTGTCGATAAATTAATAAAAAACGCATATAAAAAAGCCGATATTAAAAATGTATTATATTCCTTTTTACTACTAAAGCTATCATTTTTGCATATTATTAAAACTCCACATAAAAGTAAAATAGAAAGCACTATATTCAAGACAATATTTTCAGTAACATTAAAAATCACTATTGATGATATTACAGTAAAAAATACTTTTAAAGTATAAAGTGGTGTTGCTTTACTAACAGTAGCAATAGCAAGTGATTTATAAAAGAAAATCCAAGAAATTCCTATACTTAAGCCTGATAACACTAAGAAAATAATTTCGTTATTTGATAAATGTGTCACAGTAGATTGTGATCCAGCAACATATGCAGCAATCCATGCAAATACTAAAACAACACAAGAAACCATTGCAGCAGCTACATCTGAATCAGTTCTTTTAACTACCGTTTTAATTAAAAATATTACTAACGAACTAAATAAAGCTGACAATAACGCCATTAAAAGCCACATCATAAAAAATCCTACACATAAAATTATTTATGTTCACTTTCTAATAATATTTTATACATTATATATCTAAAAGTAAATAATAAATAGTCCACACCTTGTTGCTTTTTGTTTATTTTTTGTGCTTTTTCATAAATAATGTATAAATTATAATCATTGCTTGAAGCGGAATAGGCAAGAAAAACAATTGCCAAAAATTATATTCAATAAATTGACAATAAGCACCGGCACAAAGTCCCCAAGCAACTATTGATAATAAAAAAGTATTTAACAAACGGATATTTCTATTATGAATGTTATGATGATAAATTAATAATGCTGACAACGGAATGGCCCAAATCCATACCTGCCATAACTTTCTTTGAAAAGCAACTTGTTGCCAAACATAAATAATAACTGCTGCTAGCCAAATAGTTAAAACTCCCAAGCAAAGCATGGAAATATTGTTGATATAATTTTCCTTTTTACTTCTAATTACTTCATCATTTGCTTTAATAGCAGCATTTTCATCCAATAAATCATCCACCTTAATATTAAAATAGGTAGCTATTTTTTTTAATGAAACAATATCAGGTATTGAACTTTGATTTTCCCATCTACTAATAGTTTTATCAGAATACCCAATCTTTTGCGCCATTTCTGCTTGCGTTAAATTATGCTCTTTTCTAAGTTCTATTAAGTTTTTCGCGATATTTTCTTCAATTTTATTTTCCATATTTTAATTTTATCATTAATGCAATTATCTGTCAATAATTCGCTAAAATGGCTAATTCTCAATTTCCGAGAATTGTCTTCTCTATATTTTAGACACCTTTTTTGATACTTTTTATTGTCTTTTTATTTAATAAATATAAACTTATTTTGGAAAATAAAATTTAAAAGGAGTAAAAAACATGAAAAAAAAGAATTTATTTTTTATGAGTACTGCTTTGCTTTTCCCTACATTACTAAATTTAGTATCATGTAACGATAATAGCAAGATTAGTATTCCTGATGCTATAAGTGGAAAAGATACCTTAATTGCAGAAATTAAAGATACACCAAATAGAGTAGATGCTAAAACAGCAATTTTTGCAGCTATAGGAAAGTTAAATCAAGCCACTACATATAAGAAAAATAGCACAAGCAAGGTTGAATCAAATAAAGGCGTTATTAATTATACACAAAACGCAACCTGTGAGATGATTAAAAACAACGATGAATATTATGTTGATTCAATTTCAAAATCAGCCTTTGTTAACATGGAGCATGAAGCATTTTATAAAAATGATAAGGTTGCTTATAGAAATGAAAAAGGCGAAATTAAAAACACTACATATACTAATTATTTAAATGTCTATGGTGTTACACCAGAAAAGCTTTTAAGTGGTCAAGTATTTAATCAAGATACAATTTTATATGCTAAGCTTGATAACTACACTAATGATGAATTTACTTATACAATTGTATTAGACAAAAACAAAGCAAACGAATTACTTAAGTATCAAATCAAAGAATTCGGAAGTTTGAATTCTTATCCATCATTTGTGGATAATACAGAATTCACATTGAAAATCAAAGGTGATTACACACCTATTTCTTATTCATATTCAACAATTTATAATATTTCAATTCCAGTGCTTGGTGATTTAACATGTACTGAAACTACAAGTGCTGTATTTACTGAATTCAATAAAATTATAAGCATTGTTGATTCTTCTTTATTTAATAAAGCAATAAATGAAACTCCTTCAACAATTAATCCTAGCGTTAATGATGAATCTAATAAAAACTTTGAAGCTATATTTAAAGCTTTATTAAATTATAACTTAAAGCAAGGTATTGCTATTGCTGGTGATGTTACTATTAAAGATAACGTATCTATTCCATTACGTATTAATGGAAAGGTAAATATGGATAAAGTATTAAGCAAAGATTTAGCTAATGCCTTTGATTTAACATTAAAGCTAGCTAATAATTTAACTATTACATATCATGAAAATAATTTATATGTTAATTGCTTAAATAACAAATATGCTTTTGCTTTAAATACTTTTGAAGGACAAATGCCTTCTATAAAGGATATTGATATTAATGACTTTATCACTATTAATAAAGATAAGGATGTTGAAGGCTTATATGAAATAAAATTAACTGATAATATAAATTCATTAATCTTTGAAGCCTTAAATGGTACTGGAATTATAACAATTGATAATAAAGAGGATTTAGACATTTCCTTCCTATTATATATTTATAACAATCAAATTAATTCCTTAAAGACTAATTTTAGTGTCAATAATCAAAACTATTTATCTACTGACTTTATTATTGGAAATGATATTTATGTTTTAGAGGATTTATCAAGCTATAAAAACGAAATTTTAAAAAGCTTTAATGTAAATATTGCCCTTTCTTCACTTGAAGAAATACTAGATGGTACTGTAACGCTTGCCTATAATACTTTAAATGCAAATCCACTTGAAGCTTTAACATTACAAATGGATATAAGATTGACTAGTAATATTAAAGGGCTTTTGTCAATGGCTTCTGCTTTTTCAAGCGATATACCAGAATGGTTAAATCCTCTTGCTGATGCTGATGAAATAAGTCTTTTCTTAAGAAATGGAAAATTATATGCTCTATCAACTAAGGATGATAATAAAACATTCTTTAATGAGCTTAAGGATTTAAACAATCTAGCTTCTACTCAAGCATTAGATTTAGATATATCTATTTCTGATATTTTACCATCACTTCCTAATTTATTCGATGTAAGCTTCATTCAAGGTAATCTATCAATTAATTTAAATGAATCATTACTACCTTTAATAAATAGTGATTTTCTATGGGGTGGAATTAATGAAAAGCTATTAGATGCTATGGGATTACAAGGAACACTTGTTGGTGCAATATTAGGTTTATATAAGCCATTAAGTGATATTAGAATTGATATTCCTCTTCTTAATGATGATTCTTCTTTATTTACATTTACTGTTAAGGTATACAATCTTGATGCAAATGATGTATTTAATGAAGCCTTAACTTATGATGTTACTAATTTCTTAACAATAGAAGCAACAAGAAATGATGCAACTGATTATACATTCTCATATGATTTAAATAAGCTAGCTGAAAATGAAGCAGCAGCTAAAGAAATAAGAGAAAAAATAACTAACCTAAAAAACAGCTTTTCCTTAACTGATGAATATTTAGCTGAAGTAAATAGTCTAAAGGCAGAATATGAAGGCTTAAGCGATGAAGTTAAACTATTAGTTTACAACGCTAATGTCAAATCATTCTTCACATCAACATTTGTTGGTGATTCATTAATTAAACAATACAACACTGAAATAAAAGAAGTTGATAAATTTGCTACTGATTGTGTAAATGAAAGCAAAAAATTAACAACACTAAATAATACTTATAATAAATTTACAAGCAGTCAGCTTAATTACTTAACAAGTAAATATAGTGAACAATTAAACACTTATATCCAAAGAAGATTAGTTGATGAAGCAAGTAAAGTTAAAGAAATTACAGATGCAATTAATAATTTAGAGATTAAAGATTTATCAACTCTTGACAATGAAAGCTTATATAATTATCTTCTTGAACTTGAAAAAATTAATAAAAATATTAATGGCGTTGTTAAAGGAACAATTAATAGTAATTCTATGGATAAGTTTAATAATATATTAACTGATACAATAAATGAATATGTAACTACTTATGAGCAACTAGCAAAAAATATAGTTATAGAAACAAAAAACTTGCAATACTCTTACAAATCAGTTAAAGAATTAAATGAATATTATAGTAAATATGAAGGCTTCTATGATACTTATTGTGATTCACTTAATTCTTCATCTATTGCTTCATATTTAACTGAATACTCATCGTTTACAACAAATATGTATAAGGTTTCATATTTCTTAAATTATACAAGTAAAGGCTTTAAAACAGCTGCAGTATTTGCTTGTGAAAACGAAATTGATAACATATTAAATAACAATTATGATGAAGAAACATTAACTAGTAAGCTAAATGATTTAAAAACTTTATTTAATCAAGTAAATGTTGAAAATATCAAAAATTATAATGATATTCTTCCACTTATTGAAAAATACGCTTAATAGACACACAAAAAGAACTATAGACTTTAAAGTGATATGATATCTCCAAAGTAGACAAATAAAATAATTAAAAGAGAAAAGGATAACAATCCCCATGGGGATTCGCGAT
>CAKPZU010000078.1 GCA_934215405.1 uncultured Bacilli bacterium
GTCCATAGCCAAGCAACATAAATATGTGAATGACCAATTGAATATAAAATTGGCTTACTTGAATCATTACTATATAATTCATTATCAAGTATTTCTTTTGCTTTATTCATTGACTTTTTAAAGATAATAGAGTCAGGATCTTCATATAAGTCTAAAACGTTCATAGCATTATTTAAAGCTTTAATTATTTGAATTCTACTATCGCTATCTGTATTCATAAGGGAGCACGCTCTCAATGGCAAATCAATACTTTTATAAAAATCATATATTTCAGGTCTTATAATTTGTAGTGTTGCAGACATAGTCATTTGACCATTATAATATGTTCTATCACAATAAGCTTTTAAATAGATAGTAATTGTTTCATTACCTTTTGCTTTTTTTATAAGTAAATGTGATGGATGATTGTTATCCAATCCACATCTGCATTTTCCATTAACAAACATTTCAATTTGTGGTTGACCCCATGGCCATTGTCTATCTAAATAAGGATTAACTATATACCAAACGCTTTCATCCTTAAAAGAAGAAGGAATGGTTATCGTTTGTCTAAACCAAACGAATTGATCTTTCTTTCCCCATAAATCTTTATCGCTTTTAAATAAGATCCAATCATTATCTTTAATTGCTTCATTATATGTGCATTCTTTTTCAAGGTATTCAAAATCACCAGTAAGAATTTCGCTTTTGATAACATATTCACTATTCAATCTTTTTAACAAACTTTTAAATCTAATTGGTAGCATTAAGCGCTCATTATTTTTATTAACAAAATCTTTATCAAAATGAAACATAGACAGTTCCTCCCATTATTTTTTAAAGCACTATTTACAATCTTTACTTGATTTGATTATATTATAGCTACTTTAAGTGGCTTTGTCGAGGTAATTTTATAACTTTTGCCTATAGAAAGAAGAAAATGACATATAAATGATATAAAAAAGTATAACGATATATATGTAATCGCTTTCAAAAATAAAATAATATTACTATTGCTATAAAAATATAACTGTGCTATAATTTGCCTAGAAGAAATATTTTAGGAAAAAGTGTGGAGGCTTATTATGGCGTTTCATTATTTAAGAGTTTATGACGAAATTAAAAATGATATTGTAGATGGAAAGTATAAAGTTGGAGAAAAACTACCAACTGAAATAGAATTGCAAAATGAATATGGTGTTAGTAGAATTACTATAAAAAAAGCAATGGATAAGTTATCTGAAGAATCATATGTTGAAAGATTTTCGGGAAAAGGAACATTTGTTATAGAAAAGAAAAAACAAATAACACCTAGCATTGATAAAAAAATGATAGGGCTTGTTATGTCTGGCTTTAGTTCACGCTTTGGCCAAAGATTTATTCAAGGGGTGGCTGAAACTGCCAATAGGCTTGGCTATTCATTGTTGACGGGGCTTTATTATAATAGTGCAGATGAAGAAAAAGAATTAATTGAAAGAATGATTGCTAATGGAGCAAAAGGCATCATTGTAATGCCAATTCATGATGAAAATTTGATAAATATGGGAATTGTTGAACAAGTTGTGGCAAAATTTCCTATAGTTTTAGTTGATAGATATTTAGATAGCATGCGTTTACCATATGTTGGAACTGATAATATAGAAGGTGCATTTACTGCAACTAAATACTTATTTAGCTTAGGCCATAAAAATATTGCCTTTGTTTCTCCAATACCTTCTACTACTTCAATAAAAGAAAGAGAAACAGGGTATATAAAAGCTTACGCCATGACTAATTATAAGGTTAAGCAATCAAATATTATATGTTGCTTACAAAGTGGCATGCCTGGAAGAAATACTCCTGAAAATTTTAAAACAGATGTAGAATGTATAAAAGAATTTTTACAATCTAATAAAGATGTTAGTGCAATTTTATGTGCAGATAGTATAACAATGGAAGTATGCCACTGTGCTGCTAAGGAATTAAATATCAATGTGCCAAATGATTTATCATTAGTCTGCTTTGATGCTGCAGAAGATAGAATTGATGCTAATCAATATACTTATATTCATCAACAAGAAATTGAAATGGGTAGTGTTGCTGTAAATATGTTGAATGACCTTATAAATGGAACTAATGAGGTAAAAACAGTTTTACTACCTCCAAAACTTATAATTGGTTCATCAACAAAGGAGTTTTCAAAATAGTAATTAGTTATATTGTGTGGTATAACTTAAAATATTAAAAAAGGAGGAAATACTAATAACACACATTATTAGTAAAGATTATTATGAGAAGAAAATTTTTAAGTTGTCTTGCTATGCTTTTTTCTCTATGTACAATCGTTGGCTGTGGTAATAATTCTAATAATAGGAACACCATAACTGATAGTAGCGATCCTAGTGCGCCTAATCTTGAAGGTGTAACAATAAGATTGTTAACTGAAGATACCTGGGTTGCGGGTTTCTCACTTAGTGATATTCTTCCAAGATTTAAGCAAATTGAAAGACGAACAGGCTGTAAAATTATTTGGAATACAATTCCTGGAGGAAGTGACTACAATTCTGTTGTTCAAACTAGAATAGCAGGAGGGGGCGAGGAATGCCCTGATATTGTACTTACAGAAACAAGCTTATCAACTTTATCAGAATTTATTAAGCAAGGTTTAGTTTACAACTATAAGGAAGCATTTGATGTGTGTCCAAATATTAAACGTTTTTGGGATAATAGAAGTGATTTAGCGCAAACATTCACTTATCATGATGGAGGCTTATATAATCTATTTGCTGATGTTTATGATAGTAAGGATGGCATGAAAGAGTACTATTCAGTAAGTGGAGATAATGCTCTTTGGTATCGTGCTGATATTGCTAAAGAATTAGGATATTCAACATATCCTACAACTATTGAAGGATTACATGATTTATTATTAAAAGTAAAAAAAGCATATCCTTCTATGGTTCCTATGCATATGTGGAATTGGGACTGCTGGGAATCTGTTAGAGTATTTACTAGTGCCTATGGACTTCACTGGAATAATGAAAACTTTGCTGATTATTTTTATCCTGATAAGAATGGCAAGGTAGTTTATGAGCCTACTTTAGATGCTTCATATGAATTCTTAAAGGAAATGAACAAATGGTATAAGGAAGGATTAGTAGTAATTGGCTCATCTGAAGATCAAAAAATTGGAGCTGCAGCTTCAGGAAAAACTTTCTCTGGCTTTTATGCTGGTGTAATTGATAGCTGTCAGGATTTGTTACAAGAAAAAAATAAAGATGCATACTTTATGTATATGCCTTTTCCAACAGCAGAAGGCTATGAATTAACTTATATGGGACGTGTTGATTATTCAAAATCAATTATTGTTATTGATAATGGTGATGACAAGCATAATAAAGCAGTATGTCAATTTTTAGATTATGCCTTTATGTCAGATTATGGAATTGCCTCAGAAATCGCTGGCGCTCAAGGAGAAGGCTGGGATTGGAATGAAAAAGGCGAATTCACATTAAATGAAAATTGGCTTAACGATGTATTAAGTGGAAAGATATCAAGAGAATCATCTGGTGCACGTGTTCACTTTAATGGGCCATCACTAAATAATGCAAAATTAAATTTGTTATATGATGAAGCAATTGAAAAGTATATTGATTCTCATCCTGAAATTAATAACCCATGGACAAAGGAACAAAAAGAAAATTGGAAAGAAATTAACAAATATAATGTTGAACATTATTGTCCACAAGCTCCTGAATTTTTTATGACTGATGAAGATTTAGAAAATTGGAATAGATTATCAGCTGACTTAGGAACATTCACTAGTGAAATGATTACAAAGTATATCCTTGGTAGTGAGGATTTAAGTAAATTTAAAACATCCTTTGTTGATAGACTTTATAAAAAAATGCATTTACAAGAATGTATAGATTTGCAACAAAAGTATTATGATAAATACTATGCACAACAAAAGCAAAAATAAATAGATATTACCGGTTTTAAATATCCGGCCATTTTTAAAGCTTTATTTTTGTCAAGTGACTTGACAAAAAAGTGTGCCACATTGGAGGTAATTATTATGAATAATTCAAATGTTGATGCATGTATTGTGTTAACTACAAAAAAGAAATCTAATAGAATTGATAGTCTAAAAAAAGCCTTTAAAAGGGATTGGCAGCTTATATTATTAGGGTTACCATCAGTAATTATTTTGTTTTTATTTTCATATTTACCAATGACTGGAATAATCTATGCATTTCAAAAAGTTGGCTTAAGGAATCATTTTTATCAAAATACATGGGTTGGGTTTAGATGGTTTAGAGAATTCTTTTCAAGCATCTATGCTTGGCGTGTTATTAAAAACACATTAATTCTTAATTTTTGGTCTTTGCTTGCTGGAACTACTGCTGAAATACTTTTAGCATTAATTTTTAATGAGGTTAAGAATGGAAAATTCAAAAAAATTGCTCAATCATGTACATATTTTCCAAATTTTATTTCAACTACAGTTGTAGTAGGTATGATGGTAACAATGCTTAACCCTCAATCTGGCATTTTAAGTAAATTTTTCCAAAATGTTTTTGGAATGGGAGAAATAGATTTATTTGTTGAGCCAAAAATGTTTAGACCATTATATATTTTATCTGGCATGTGGCAAGGCGTAGGATGGGGCTCGATTATTTATATGGGTGCTATTAGTGGTATTGATCAATCATTATATGAAGCAGCTTCTATTGATGGTTGCGGAAGATTAAAACGTATTTGGCATATCACGCTTCCAGGAATGAAATCTGTAATAGTTATTTGCTTAATTATGCATATAGGATCAATGATGAATATGGGAGCTTCAAAGATTTTATTAATGTATTCTTCAGCAATATATGAAACAGCAGACGTTATTTCAACATTTGTATATAGACAAGGCTTAGCATCATTTAATTATGGATATGGAGCAGCTATTGGCTTATTTAATTCAGTTGTAAATCTTATTTTGTTATTATCAGCTAATTTTGTTGCCAAGAAAATTACTGATGAATCAATGATATAGTATGGAGGCATATTAAATGAAAATAAAAAGTAAAGAAGATGTAGTAGTTGATATAGTTTCCATAGTTTTAACAGCAATTTTTGCACTAATTTGTTTGTATCCTATTGTGTATTGTTTAAGTATGTCATTTAGTGGCGATGATGCTGTAATTAAAGGATCAGTTTGGTTATTTCCAAAGGGCATTAATTTTGAATCATATGCTTTATTATTTTCCGATAAAATGTTTTGGAGATCATTATTTAACTCGGTTTTTTATACAGTATTAGGAACATTTTTAAGTTTAATTGGTAATCTTAGCTTAGGCTATGTATTATCAAGGCCAAAGTTTATATTTAAAAAAGTTCTTAATATTTATATTTTAATTCCAATGCTATTTAGTGGAGGCCTTATTCCAACATTTTTAGTAATTAAAGCTTTAGGACTTTATAATACCATTTGGGCTTTAGTTTTACCAGGAGCTGTTGGAACATGGAATTGTATATTAGTTAGAACATTCTTTAAAACTACTATTCCTGAAGGAATAATTGAAGCATCATATATGGATGGAGCTAATCATTTTCAGATATTAAGATATGTAGTTTTACCATTATCAAAAACAATTATAGCAATTATTGGCTTATTTACAGCAGTAGGCATATGGAATGATTACTTTAATGCTTTAATATACTTGACAAATAAAAATTTATATCCGCTTCAATTATATTTAAAGGATATATTATCAGCCCAAACAAATATGGCTAATATTTCAGGAATTTTAAATTCAAGTGATTATGTTAAAAATTTAGTAAATAGCCAACGTATTAAGTATGTATTAATTATAGTATCAACCCTTCCAATAGCAATAGTTTATCCATTTGTACAAAAATATTTTGTTAAGGGCGTTATGATAGGCTCAATTAAAGAGTAAAAGGAAAATGATAACATGAAATTTAACAACAAAAAAGTGATTTTTCTGCCTTTATTATTAATAGGTAGCATTCTAACTAGTTGTAAAAACATACCAGTTGATACAAGTGTGGTTCCTGATGATGTAGAAACAATTTATAAAAAATACTCTAAAACTGATAAATTATATCTAATGCTAGCAAAAAGAGCTGTTAAGGATAATTTGAATCATTTTTGGCAAGGTGATACTTTAACAGGCTTTATGCATCCAACGCATAGTGGCTATAAATTAGAAAGCAAAGATTTAATTGGACCTATTTGGGAAACTGCTATGGTAATGTATGGTGTATACGATTTATATACAATAACAAAGGAAGAAGAATATAAATCATATTTAATTGCTCAAGCAAATTATTATAAAAATATTTGTAAGGACAATCCCAAAAGATTAGAAGACCCAGTAGGGTGGCCAGGCCCAGCAACGGATGATTGTGCTTGGGCAGCTATGATGTTTTTAAGCTTTTATGAAGTAAATAATGATGAATGGTATAAAGAAAGAGTAATTAATTTATTAGATAATTGTGTAGAGAGATGGTATGATGAAAATTTAAAAGCAATGTATTATAAAGATAATGTTGATTATATGTCCTTATATGAATGTGGCATGACATTATCTTGGCTAAGATTATATGAAATTACTAATGAACAAAGATTTTATGATTTAGCATTACGTTCATATGATGGATTACATAATGCACTATATTCAAAAAAAGATGGATTATATTATTGTGAGGCAAACTCTTATTGGCCACTTGGCGATTTAAAAAGTATTGCTGAGGGTGGGAGTGCAAGCTTCATTGCTGGAAATATGGCAATGGCGACACTTGCAGCTAAGCTTTATAAAATCACTAATGATAATAAATATTTAGATAGAGTATATGAAATAAATGCTGGCTTACTGAAACGCTATTATAAAGATGGATATTTAATAGCTGATCGCGATGCTTGGACGAATGGTACATTTGCAGCATACTATGCTGGTAATGTTTTATGCTTAGAAAATACTAAAGAAATGCAAAATGCTTTATTATCGAATGCAGATTCAATAATGAAAAATGCTAGAACTGAAGATGGATATTATGATGGCTCATGGGGTGGTCCAGCCGGAAAGTCAGTTTGGTCATTTAAAAAATCTATGCCACAGCAAATAACAACATCTGGTAGCAGTGTAAGTATGGTAACCTCAGCGGCAATTTTAGAAGCAAAAATCAGTGATTTTAATAGGTGATAAATATGAAAATAAAAAAATTATTAATTGGAATATTAACAGCATTACTAGTTGTTTTATTACCAGCGTGTAAAAAAAATGAAGATAAAGTATTAACATTTAGTGATTATAATTGGCATAGTGATTCGAGTAATTTTAAAGGTTGGAGTATAAGTAATGATGGAAATACTATTACTGCTTCTTTAGAAAGAATTAATAATAGAATTTGGAATGCTTTAATTGAAAATAAAAATAATTTCGAGGCTTCTATTGATATTAATGTTGGTGAAGAATCATCAGCATATGTAAAGGTTTTAGGAAAAACAGTTGAACTAGATGCAAGGCATGGTAATGGTAATCAAGTTTATGTTAAAGGCTTAAATGATGAAAATTGGCTATCGGCAATAGAAAATAAATGTAGCATTTCAATTAAAAGGAAAAATGCCGGACTTATCGAATTTAGCGTTAAGGGTAAGGAAAATGAAACTATAAAAACTGCTAATGTAGAAAAAAGTGAAGATAACAAAAATTTTGAAATAGGCTTATATGCAGGAGTTGCTACATTTTCAAACATTAAAGTTGACAATGAATTATTAACGGTAGAAGAAAATGGTTGGTTAAGTGATTCTAGTGATTATAGTGGTTGGAAATCTATAAGCAAAACAGGCATGAGCTGTAATAAAAATGATGCAACTAATAATCGTATATGGAAAGAGTTTGTTGAAAATGATGATAGCTTTACTATTTCATTAGAAATACAAGTTAGTGATGAATCATCAGCTTATGTAAAGGTTTTAGGCCAAATTATTGAATTTGATGCAAGAAAAGGAAACGGGAATCAGGTTTATATTAAAGGCTTAAATAATGAAGATTGGCTTGCTGCTAAAGATAAAAAATGTAGTATAACAATCATTCGAAAAGATGTAAATAATATTGAATTTACTATAAAAGGTGAAGGTAATAAAAACACAATAACTGAAGATGTTGTTAAAAAAGAAGATAGCAAAAACTTAGAATTAGGTGTATATGAAGGAATGGCTAGCTTTGATAAAATTACATATTTAGGAGTAGTAGAAATGATAATTGAAAATAATAAAAATACGAATAAAACATATAGTGAACTAGCCAGATTGGCTGTTTCTGATAATATTAAACATTGGTGGTATGGTGATATCGAAAATGGCTATATTTACCCAACACATGGTGGTAATAAAATTGGCGTAACTGAAAGTGCTCCAATTTGGGAAGGGGCAATGGTTTTATATAATATTTATGATATGTGGGTTCTTACAAAAAGTGATGATTATAAAAACTATTTGCTAGCTGAAGCTAATTATTATAAAAACAAATATAAAATTAATCCTGGAAGCCTTGAAAATCCAGCTGGTAGACCAGGTCCTGCTTCAGATGATTGTGCTTGGGCAGCTATGCTATATTTAATATTCTATGAAGTTACTAGTGATACATGGTTTTTAAAGCGCTGTTCAAATTTATGTATAAATGCCCAAAATCGTTGGTATGATGAAGAACTTGGAGGTATGAGATATAGTGATACTAATGAAGCAATGTCTTTATATGAAACAGGCTTAACGTTATCTTGGTTAAGATTATATGAAATTACTAAAGATGAAAAATATTATACATTAGCTTTAAACTCATATACTAGACTTCATAATAAACTTTATTATGATGATGGTTTATATTATATCGAAGTTACTAAAAATGGCCCAGTTGGTGGAAATTTCCACATAAGTGAAGGTGGAAGTAGTTCATTTTTAGCAGGTAATATGGCAATGGCTAGTATTGCAGCTAAATTATATAAAATTACAAATGATAAAACATATTTAGATAGAGTTTATAAAACTAATGAGGGAATTTTAAAATGGTATGACATTGATGGCGTTTTATTAAATGACCGAGATGCTTGGACTGAAGGGTCATTTGCATCTTACTATGCAAGTAATGTTTTAACACTAAAAAATACTGAAAATGTTAAAAAATTATTCTTAAATACTGCACTATCAATAATGAAAAATGCGAGAACTAATACAGGTCGTTATGGGGGAACATGGCAAGGCCCAGCTGAAGGCGATGAGTCAAAATGGTATAAAGGTGGAAGTGTTCCAGAGCAAATAATGACATCTGGTAGTTCTGTAGCAATTGTAACTGCTTCTGCTTTACTTGAAGCAAATATAAGTAATTTTACAAGGTAAAAACCAATATGGTGAAAATAAATTAAAAAGGAGAGAAAAATATGAAAAGTAAGAAAAAAATAATTAATTTCACTTTGGCTTTATTAACAGCTTCTCTTATCCAAATGGAATCACCAGCCCTTTTTGCTTTAGAAGATCAAGTTTCTTTTGAAAGTGAACAATGGCATACTGATGATGATGACTTTACTGGTTGGGTATTAGAAAATGGAAGTGTTAGTGGTAGTAGCATTAGC
>CAKPZU010000079.1 GCA_934215405.1 uncultured Bacilli bacterium
AATGGAAGATTTTAATATAATTTAATAAATGCTATATAAAAGGGAGTGTCGGCTCCCTTTTATAATGTAATTAAAAATTTTATTTATCAAATGCCACAAAAAACATATATGGTGGTATTTTAATTACTCCATCTGATATAGAAAAATTTTTAGGATGAATAATGAATGATTCACTAATTCTTTGCTTATAAATTGCTTTAAAACTATTAAGTGAAGTAGTTGAATAATTTTTACTAGATTTTACTTCTATTGGAATGACTTTAAAATTTGTTTTACTTTCATTTGAAAGCATAAAATCAATTTCTATATCGTTTCGGTGCTTTTCATCATTGTATTTTGTATAAAAATATAATGCCTTACCTTTAGAAACTATCATTTGTGCAATAGCATTTTCATAAATCATACCCTGATTGATAGAAAGCTTATCATTCATAATTTGCTTGTATAGATTTTCTTTAATTATTTCATTTTCACTAAATGCAAGACTTACAAGTAATCCCGTATCTCCAAGATAACATTTAACAGCTGAATCTATTTTATTAAGTACAAAGCCAACATTTGGATCACTACATTTATAGCATAAATTACAAATCATAGAATCATTAAGCCAAAATAATGGTTCATCATATTTATCAAATGTACCATTTGTATCAATATCTTTAAGTATAATTTTCTTTTCATGTGTTGATAAATAAGCTGGTATATTTTCAAAAATTGCTGACACCTTTGAATTATATCTTTTAGCTGATTTTTTAATATCATCTCTATAAAGTTCAAGAATATCTCTTTTTTCAATGTCAGCAGATACAAAGTCCCGATTATTATTTTTATATGCCAAAACAGCTTGAGGCATACCTCCAACAAGAATGTATTCTTTAAATAATCTCATAGCTTTATCATGAAATTTTCTTTCAAGTGGTTCTTTTTTATAATAGCATTTTTTTATATAATCAAGTAATAATTCCTCATCCATAAAGGACACAAATTCTTCAAAATCTAGAGGATACATTTTAATTTTTCTTTCTTCAGATGGAATAGTTATACTAGAAACATTTTCTCTTATTGAAATTAATGAGCCTGTTTCTAAAAAGTCATATCTTCCATCAGCTACAAGATATTTTATTGCTTCTCTTGCTTTTGGAAATTTTTGAATTTCATCAAAGATAATTAAACTTTCTCGTTTAAATAGTCTAGTATTATATTGCAAAGATAAATCTTGAAAAAATATATCTAAATTATTTAAATCATCAAATAAATCTTTTGTTTTTTTTGATGCCTTATTAAAATCAATTAAGATATAAGACTTATATTCATTTTTAGCAAATTCTTCAGCAATTGTTGATTTTCCTATTCGCCTTGCACCTTCTATTAAAAGTGCTTTAGAACCATTGCATGTTTCTTTCCATAAACAAAGATTTTTATATATTTTTCTTTTAATTATCATTATATTACCCTTCTTTTGTATTTATACGCAAACATATTATAACTTAAAAATCGATAGTACGCAAGTTAAATATATGCAAAAATGTCAACAGTACGCAAGATATAATATAGTAAAAATCCTGAGCAGTACGCAAGATAATAAAAATAGAGAATTATAAATAACTCTCTATTAAACACTTATTTTTTTATTAATGTAATCTTTCTTTGTAAAAAAGTTTCTTTAGTAGCACATATTTTATCAGCAATACATAATATTATACTTTCATTATATTTAGGAAATGAAAACAAATTTAGGGGAAACATATGAGATTTAATCATATTAGATTCTATTTTATTAATATTAAAATCTCGCTTTGCATTTTTTAAAGCAATACTAGCATGCTTATAGCCATGTAATCCTTCTTTACATTTACTATTATGCCAATCATATAAGAAGTAATCATGAAGTAGTGCCCCTCTTATTAAGGATGAATAATCAACCTTAAAAATATTAAGAGAAGCAATTTTAACACACATAGTAGCAACGCTTAAGCAATGATCAAAAACGCTAACTGTGCCATGCTGCATGAATTCTTTTTCCATTTGCATATTTTTTGAATTAATTATATCTGCCCCATAGTTATAAACAATGAAATAAGCTAATTCATCACTAATCATTAATCTACCTCCCTTTTTATAATATTAAATATATTATTGCATAGTTAATTTAAAAATCAATACTTTTTTTCTTCCATTTTTTGTAACGCCATTATTTCTTTTTCTCTTTTATTTATTACTTTTGGAAATGTAGTAAATAAAACAATACTAGTAATTATTCCTGCAATTAAATCAGCGATACCTTCAGACATATAAACACCTTTATAGCCTATAGCATTACTTAAAATAAAGCAAAGAGGAATAAGTATAATTACCTTTCTTAAAACAGCTAAGAATAATGCTGATTTTGCTTGATTTAAAGCCACATTTATATTTTGTAAGGTCATTTGAACAAAAAACATAATTGTTCCCATTAAAAAAAATGGAGTGTATTTAACAACAATATCAGTCACACTTTCACTAGCATTAAACATATAAGCATAAATTATTGGATTAGTAAGAGAAATAATATAAACAATTAAAGCATAGATAAAGGCAATAATGGTTACATCCTTTATGCCTTCCTTTAATCTTTTTGCATTACTATTTCCATAATTATAGCTTACAAATGGTTGCATTCCGTATCCTAAGCCATTAAGTGGAAGAGATATTAATTGCAAAGCACTAAGCATAATTGTTAAAGCGGCGGTATAATCTTTATTTTTATTTGTTTGAATATTTAAGTTAATATTAAAGACTATTTGAATAGCACATTCAGTTATTGTCATAATAAATGGTGATAAACCTAATGATAATATACTTAATATTCTTTTGCTATTTAGCTTCATATCTTGCTTCTTTAATCTAAAAATACTTTTTTAGAAATAAAAAAAGACATTATCCAAACAAATGAGAAAAATTGTGAAATAATAGTGGCTAAGCTTGCGCCAACAACTTTCATATCAAGTAAGAAGATAAATATTGGATCTAAAACAATATTTATCAATGCTCCAATTAATATTGAAATCATTGCAATAAATGAATAGCCTTGAGCGGTAATAAAAGGATTTAATCCTTGAGAAATTATAATAAAAATAGTTCCAAGCGAATAAACCTTTAAGTATGATGTTGCAAAGCTTATTGCTGATGTAGGACAGCCAAATAATATCACAATATCTTTGGCAAATATAAATAGAATAATACTTAAGATAATTCCAATAATGAGTAACAATAAAAATGAGATGTTAAATATTTTATTTGCTTCTTCCTTGTTATTTTCACCAAGCTTCATACTAGCTTTAGGCGAACCACCAAGTCCAATTAAATTAGCAAATGCTTGGATTATTGTTGTAATTGGTAAAACAATTCCTAAGGCGGCTAAAGCATCCATTCCATAATCTTTAATATTAGCAACATACATTCTATCGACAACATTATATAAAAATGTTATTAACTGTGAAATAACGGCAGGAATAGTTAAATTAAAGACTAAAGGCCAAACCTTCATTTTTAATAGTTTATCTGTAACTTCTTTTTTTGCCATAATTATTCCATATATTTAACGACTTTATTATTTTTTAAAGCGTATTCAATTTCACTTTTAGTACTATTACCAATATAATTATTTTTATTGATAACAAATATTTCATCAGCCATATCTATTTTTCTTTTATGCATATCATCAAGCATTTCTTTAGTTTTAATATCCATTGCTTCATTATCACCACTATGACCAAATAAACCAATAGATATTACAATATTTCCTTCAAGAGTTAATCTTTTTTGCTCTTTTAAAAAATCATCTTTAAACTTTGTACTACCACATAATGTTATTACTTTATACTTTCCAACCATTTTTATGTCCTTCCATTTAAAACTATAAGTATAATAGCACAATTAATGTTATTTTTCCCATAAAATCATAGTTTTTACACAAAATATAGTTAGGTATCATAAAAGTATCGTGACAAAATAAAGGTTTATTAATATAATAAACAACGAATTATAAATGAGGTGACGTGTGTAATGATGAAGGAAAGATTTTATAAAATTATCTATTACTTAATACCAACATTATTAGTTTTATTAGCACTTTGTGGAATATTTACAAGTTCTATGTGGGCTGATGAGGTTTTTACTGTTGAATTATTATCGCATCCATTTAAAGAAATTATAAAAATTGCAATTCTTGATGTACATCCACCTCTTTATTATTTGATATATTTATTTTTCTATAAAATTTTTGGTTTTATATTTAATTATGACATTGTATATGTTGGAAAATTAGTTTCCATAATGCCTTTTATAATTTTATTAATTATTAATCTTACATATACGAATAAAAAATATGGAAAAAACATTTCTTTTATTTTCAATCTTTTAATTTGTGGAATGCCTCATATGATGCAATATGCCTTAGAATTAAGAATGTATAGCTATGCCTTATTATTTGTTACTATTACATTTTTAATTTCTTTATCAATAAAAGAAAATTCAGGAAATTATTTAAAATGGTTTTTATTAACAATATTTTCTACTTTAGCATTATATACTCACTATTTTGCTGGCCTTGCTTGTGTTATTATTTTTATTGAATTATTAATTCATTTTATTAAAGTAAAAAATATAAAAAGTATAATTAATGTGTTTTTATTTGGAATTATGATTGTAGCTTTCTTTTCACCATGGTTAATTGTTTTTATAAAGCAAGTAATTAAGGTTAACAAATCATATTGGATTTTGCCAATTACTTTTGTAGATATAATAAAATGCTTATCAATTTTCTTCACATATAATTCAATAACAAGTAGTATTTTATCATTTTCGTTGATTACTTTAGCAATTATAGGAATTTATAAATTAAAAAATAAAAATGAAATTCTCAGCGGAATATTTGTTTATTTATTTACATTTATAGTTGGAATTTTTATTTCATTATTTATTAAACCAATTTTAGTTCCCCGTTATTTAATTGTTACTGCAGGTTGCTTTTATTTTTCATTAGCATTTGGAATTAATAAAATTATTAGTGATTTTAATTATAGAAAAATAAGTAAAATAACATATATTTTATTAGTGCTCATAGCTTTATTTACAAATACATATTGTTTAGCTTATAAATATAAAAATACTATAGTAACAAACAATACATTAAATTGCTTAAATGAAATAATAAAAGATGAGGATACAATTGTTTATGATGATTTTCATTTATCATTAATTATTTCTCATTATTATAATGATTGTAAAAATTATGCTTATACAGATGAATATGTAACCCCATTTACTGAGTGCTTTGATAATTGTAATATTAAAAGATTATATGATATAGATTCATTAAAGTATATTAGTAAAGAGTTTTATTATATTACTAAAAAGGAAATTATATTGCTAGAATTAAACCATAATTATAAAATATGTAAAATAAACAATTATAATATGGATATATATTCCTTTATTATGTATAGGGTTAGTATGAATTAGCATTATATAACATTCATCAATTTGATAAACTATTTTAAAAACAAGACTTAGTTAGTTGAAACTAATATATTTACGTATTATAATTTATTTAAGAAAGAAGGATGCTATATTATGAAATATATTATTGATAACAACAAGTTAAATGTAATGCTAAATAACAAAGGTTTTATTGCTGCTTTAGATCAATCTGGTGGTTCAACCCCAAAAGCATTAAAGAATTATGGAATTGATGAATCATTTTATACAGTTGATAACGTAAAAGATGAAAATAAAATGTTTGATCTTGTTCATGAAATGCGAACAAGAATAATAAAGTCGCCAGCTTTTAATAATAATAAAATATTAGGCACAATTATTTTTGAGCAGACTATGTCAAGAAAAATCGATGATTTATACACAAGTGATTATTTATGGAATAAGAAAAATATTGTTACATTTTTAAAATGTGATAAAGGCTTAAAGGAAGAACAAGATGGTGTCCAATTAATGAAAGACATTCCAAATCTTGATGAACTTTTAAAGCTAGCTAAAGAACGTGGTGTTTTTGGGACAAAAATGAGGAGTGTTATTAATCATTATAATGAAAAAGGAATTAATGATATTGTAAATCAACAATTTGCTATAGCTTTAAAAATTGCTAAATACGGTTTAGTACCAATTATTGAGCCTGAAACTACTATTTCTAGTGCTGATAGAGAAAAAAGTGAAGCACTATTGCATAATTTAATTAAAAATCATTTAAATGTGCTTCCAAGCGATATTAAAATAATGCTTAAAATTTCTATTCCCGTTAATAATCATTTATATGATGATTTATTAAATGATAAGCATATTGTAAGAATTGTGGCTTTATCTGGAGGATTTAGTCAAAAAGAAGCCTGCTTAAAATTAAAGCATGTAAAAGGTGTGATTGCTAGTTTTTCAAGAGCTTTAGCTGAAAATCTAGCATATAATCAAACTGCTGATGAATTTAACAAAACGATTGCTACATCAATTGATAAAATCTATGATGCTAGTATAAATAAAGAATGATATATGCTAGAAAATATTATAGGAAAACAAATTAAAAAACAAGAAGAAACATTAGATAATTGGCTAAATAAAAGAAACGAAAATTATCCGTTTCCTTCACATTTAGTTAGCTTAGTAGAAAATGTTTCATATGGTGAACATATTTATAATAAAATTACTAAATGAATAAGATGTTTCAATTGCTATATTTTTATTAGTTGAAAATTCATCCATAAAATATGTTTGGAAAAGTGTTAATGCTAAATCATTGCCATTTAGATAATATTTTTTAATTTCTTCATTGTTAAATTGATAGTTAAATGCATAAGCACAAGCACCATATTGTTTCCAAAATTCAGTTGATTGAATATAAGAGCCAGTTAATGCGTTCAAAAGATTTTCATCAAATAATGCACTTTTATCGCAAAGCAAAATACCATTTTGATATATGGCTTTTGTATTTTCAAAAATGTAAATGTTATTGATGACATAGCATTTTATTTTAGTATTTAAATTAAATGTATTATTAAGCTTATCATAATTATTTTGTAAAGAATTAAGCAAACTAGTTATTTCTTCTTTTGAAGATGTTATTTCATTTTCAATATTCAATTCAATGTATTTATTTTTCATTATATTACAAGTTGCATTTTTATATCCGGGAATTGATTCATAGACATTTGTTTGATAATTGCTATCTTTGGTGCATGCTAAAAAAAGAAATTGATAAAATATAAATACAATCAGTAAAAATTTCTTTTTCATAATATACCTCGCAAATAATATTATATATTATGTACCTTCAAAAATCTAGTTAAGCATATTAAAGGACAAATTGAAGTAGGAGTTGAATTCCCACCTGGTGGAAAATGGCGAAATAATAAAAAGAAGTAACAATTATTTTATGTAATTATTGCTTCTTTTTTCATTATACTTTTTTACTATAAATGTATAAATGTATGCATTACGATGATTTTCTTTTTATTGACGTGTGGGATTTTGACATATACTTAACACGATTTGAATTTTGAGACAATTTTGAGAAAAATCAACCCCCGTATTGATAAAAAGACATAAAATGTTGTAATTTCTACAAAATTATAGAAAAATGTGTATGAGAAGTATTTATGACTTATAAAGAGGCAGTCAAAAAATTAAGACTTAAAATGTTGATGACTCAAGAGGAGTTTGCAAAACTTTTGGATGTTTATTTTGCAACTATAAATAGATGGGAAACTGGTAAATATGTTCCAACTATTAAAGCTAGAAGAAAATTACAACCATATTTTGAAAAGTATAATTTTGAGGTGGATGAATAATTATGGCAAAAACAAAAGGAAAAAATTTTGAAGAAGCATTGTGGGACAGCTGTAATGCAATAAGAGGCTCTGTTGATCCAGCAGAATACAAGCATATAGTTTTCTTTAACTTTCTTGAAATTTGCTAATGAAAAGTTTGATGAAGATGGAAATATGGTAAAAAAGTAGATTTCATGGTATAATTTTCAAGAAGAAAGTAGGTGAAAACATGAAATACAAATATCAAACAGATACTATTCCTTATGTCCTTAGCAAGAAAAATTTAACAAATAAATTGCAGGAACTTTTAGATCAACGTTCTAAAGATGGGTGGCGCCTTGTTAAATATGATTTTAGCGACTGGCTTGGTGCATGTGTAGTTGTCTTTGAAAAAGAAGTACAAGATTGATCACCTCCCAGTCTCAATATCGAGTAGTTGCTAAAGTATCGTTCGGCCCCACCTTAAAAATGTGTGGCCTAGAATTTTTGAAAACTTGAAATTTTGAAAAAATTGAATAAAATAATTAGATATATCCTTGTTTATCCGAAGAGTATCATGAAAGCTTATAAATCCCCAAAAAGAAAAAGGGAAAAAATATATTGAAGATAATTTCACTTTCACCATATTGTGAATTTTTAGCAAAAAATGTAAGCGATAAAGATATTATTGACCGTGAGAACTATTGGAAAGATGTATTCTGCAGCAGAAAATTTGGTTACAACTCTAATTAGAAGTTTCTAGGTAAACCTTTCCAATAACATTAAAATTATTCGTCATTAACAAAATCTAATAATAACTATGATTTACTCTTTGCATTTTTGGGGTACGAAAACAGAATGTAAAAAGAGTACGAACTTTTTTGAAGGGATTCGAAATTGTATTAAATTTTATGTTCCTAGACATATCGAAACAATAGGATTGTTACCAATATCAGTCCTTTTTTCATTTTTAAGGGCTATTTTGCTTATTTTGGCATAAATTGCTTAAATTTAGGTGAAGCAGCTCTTTTTGATAGAGGAATTTTTTATGAAAAGTACGAATATTATATTTGTTAAGTGTCTCATTAATAAAATTTTCTGGTTGTTTTCTGGCTGTTTTCTGGTTGTTTTTGTGATATAAAATAATCGTAGGAGGACGTGAATATGTTTATTGATGAGGATAATAATATAGAATTAAAAGATATTTTAAATAGTCCTTTAGCAAGGAGATTGCCGCATTTTTGAATTTTATCAGACTAAGGCAAATAATCTAATGGATTTAAATTTACTTTTGTTCCAAATTCATTAAATAAATATAATAAATATTTTTCTGGATTTAAATTGTTTCCAATAGCAGTTATTAATTTAATAATATAAATGTAGAAAAATATTTAAATTATATGTTTGACAATATTAATAAAGAACCAATTGAAAATTTATTACCATATTCTAAAAATATCAAAGATAAACTGAAGTAGGAGTTGAATTCCCACCTGGCGGGAAATGGCGGATTAAAGAACAAAAAAGATAATCTTTTTTTTAGTTACAAGTACTATAATATCTGATTATCTTTTTATTTTTATTGAACGTGTTATTTTTTGACGTTTACAATACAAAAATATACTTTTAAATTGAAATTTTTGCAATTATTAAACAAAAAACTGACACATTTCTGCATCAGTTTTTAAACTTTTTAGTGGCGGAGCAAGAGAGATTTGAACTCTCGCGCCAGTTTCCCGACCTACACCCTTAGCAGGGG
>CAKPZU010000080.1 GCA_934215405.1 uncultured Bacilli bacterium
GCTATATTTTGATGAAGGATACTTTTTTAATTGCTTTAAGAAGCTTTCATGAAAGCTTCTAAGCTTATAGCCATTATTATCTTTATTATATGTAATAATAACTCTGTCTTTATTCTTTTCATGAATTATTAAAGGATAAACATACTTATCTTGTTTATTTGGATAATTTTTAATCATTAAGTAATTAAAAAGCATATTAAAAGTCCTCCATTATTTTTTGGTAAAAAAAAGAGGTTACCTTTATTACAAACGTATAGTTAATTATTGGTCAATGACCAATAATTAATGCCGTATTGTAAAATACAATTGCTGTACTTTCACTTAAGAAATTCTAACCTCTAAGAAAATAGTATCATAAAATAGATAGGAAAAGCAATAGGAAAGGGAAAATGATGCATATAAATTTAGTCAATTAATCTTTATTATACTTTTTTGATTTACACCAATTATAGTTTTAATGCTGACATTTTATTTTAAATTAATAATACAAATACAATAATTGTTGAAAATATTTGTTAATTTTTTATTGCAAAACACACTCTCTATTAATTAATAATTTATAGTTTTCCAAAACTTAATATATTACAAAATTATTCTAAATATTATCATCGCTAGTAATTAAATCAATTGTTTCATTATAAGTTATTATTTTTCCATTTTCATCGATAGAGCTAATTATATGAACACATACATGCATATTTGAATATTGTTTTTTTATTTCTTTAGCATAGTCAATCAAAAAATCGTTTCTAGTAGCTATGCCTATTATTTTTTTCAATTCTGTCCCAGATTTTGTCAATACATATTCCCTAATTTCCATATTTCTTTCATTATTTGACTTAATAATGCATGCAATATTTTCATTATTAAATAAAATATTATTATCAGAATTAATATTAAAATGTGACGATACCATTCCTGATGAATTTATTAATCCGCATTCATCTAATTTAAGAATATCATCATAACTTATACCATATTTAGCTAATAATTCAGTGCTATTTGGTATATAACTATTATTTATAATGAATGGCATAACTTTCATAAACAATTCCGCATCTTTTGTTGACATATATTTTAACACATCAAGTGTTCTTAATGAAACAGTATTTGGCTGTATTATTTCACCTGCCAAGACTTTAGCCCATAAATCCTTTATTTCGCTTTCCGTTACATCTTTAGCAGAATCAATAAATCTTGAAATCCAATTAAATGACACATCCTCATTTGATTGAATTTCCCTGTTTTTTAAAATATCAGCTGTTTTATCAGCAATATCTTCAATATTAAATTGGCGTTGAACTTCTTGATAAACAAAACGTTGCATTGCTCTTTCTTGTAATTCATGTAACTGAATTTGTAGATTTTCATCTTTATATTCAATAGACACATTATTAGTATTTCCAATTGATTTACTTAACACTTCTAGTTTGTACGCCATTGCGTCTGCATGCTTTCGTATTTTGTATGGCTCATATATAGTTCCAATTCCTTTACTTACCAAGTCAATCAACTTATTTAGTGGCGATACAGCTGCTAATACAATTTCTTTAACATCATTACCCATTTTTAATTTCTCCATTATTTTTTGAATCATATAAATATTTTCCATAAGAAGCATATCAAAAAAAATGTGCCACAGTCACGACACATTTAGAAACATTTCGATATTATTCGACAAAATCAATAAATAAATTTTTTATAAACTAATTATATTTATTCTTTATAACTGATTTAATATATTCACTTAATTCTTTATCCTCACAATAAACGTAGCATCCTTTTTGACCTCTTGATAATAAAGTACGATATGTATTTCTAATGATTTTATCAGCTAAAGCAAAATTCTTAGAGCTTTTTATTCCTTTTAATGAATTATCCGTTTTTGCTCTTTTCGTATAATCAGTAATTACATGTCCATTTCTATAAATAAGATCTTTCCCTATAATTACGCCAACATAATCAAACTCAAGTCCTTGAGATGTATGAATACATCCGACTTGTTCAAATGAATTTTCATCTATTGCCCATGTTGTTGTATTTGAAAAATTCCACCTTGCCTTAAAACCATCTTCTAACTCTATATCATATATATTTGAATGAATATCATTTTTAGTAATCCAGTCATAACAATATCCAGCTAACATTCTTGCTTTATTAGAAATCTTATTTTTTTCAAATAATATTTTTTTCATTTCATTTGGATTATCAAAAACTCTAAAATCATAATCAAGATTAACTTGATAATTAGCTGTACTTCTTATTTCTAACAAATTATCTATAAATGCTAAATAGCCATCACTACCATTACATCTAAACTGTGAAACTAATTTATAGTCTTCTCCTGAATAAACTATACTATTTTCTTCCTTAGCATATTTTTTTATTAAGTCAATTGAGCCAACATCACTTGTTGTAACAATTTGATCCTCATCAATAAAAAATACTGATACTCTTGATGCATGAATAATTTCTTTTATTTGTGATTCACCAATATTTTGAAACATCCCTGATTTCATTTGTAAACGATGAGCTTCATCTACAATCAAGCAATCAAAAAAATTATTTGGAACATTAACAAATGATCCAGATCCTTTAAATAAATTTTTGATATAAGATAGTTTATATTTGTTTTGCTTTAATTTTTCAAAATATACATTTCTAGGAGCAGCATTCTTAGTAACATAGTTGGCATTTTTACCATTTTGTATTAAATCACAAAGGAGCTCAATAGCTACAACTGATTTACCAGTACCTGGTCCTCCTTCTACTATAACTGTATATTTATTTTGACTATTTTCATTTTTTAAAGCATTATGAACTAATTTTCTTACTGTTTCATATGCTACTTTTTGTTCATCTATTAAGTAAAATTCTTTGTTACCTTTTAGCATTGATGAAACAGCATCTTGTAATGCTTTAGCAGGTTTTAACTTTCCATTTTCAATCTTCATTAATAAATCAACATTATCTTTTTTCCTAATATATTTCTTTATAAAATTTCTAAGTTTTATTGTATCTAAACTTAAAAAGACTGGTGCTAAAGAAGTAGCATCTTTATACAAATCACAATCAATATTACTTCTATATTCTTCTTTATAATTATGTAAATAAGCACATGGTATTAAATTAATACTATCATGTTGGACATTTTCATTAAAAGATTCAATTATCTTTGTGTATGAATACGCTTGATAAGAAGGATGTGTAACTGCTCTTATTCCATGACCTGTATACGTTGTAACAATATCAGGCCTTGATGTTTTTTCGCTATTTTCCCATTGCTTTAGTTCAATAACAACAATATTGTTATTGTCTTCTAAATCAACACCAGATATTAAAAAATCAACTCTTTTTGAAGTTAAAGGTATTTGATATTCAATTGCTAATTTACATTCATTTGAAATATCTCCATCATCTAAAACATTTCTCATATATTGTAATGAATTAGCCCAACTTCTAAATTCAGAATCATTATTGTGATTAATATGATGCTTTTTGAATTCTTCTTCTATTTTAAAAGCAATCAAATTATTTCTAACATCTTCTAAAAATCCACCCTTTGTATTTTGATAAATAATCATTTCACATCATCCCTCAATTATTGATTAAAATTTATAGATTTATTTTATCATAATTTTAAGAATGAAACAAATTGACTATTTAAAAAAATCAAATTAAAGGGACTTGTATAGATAAATTCATTATTATGCAAATTAAAATTAGAAATACAAATATTTAGCTGATTAACTTTGATTACTAAATAATTATTCAATATTAAATAGATCAGCAATTTTAATCATTGTATAATTTCTTGTATATTGAGAAATTATGTCACCAAATTGCTTTTTTTTCTTCATCTTTGTAATAAGAAACAAACACTTTCGCACAAGGCGAATCATTTAATACCCTTTTAATGTATGGTAAATCTACATCTTCAAAAGAAAAACCAAGTATATATATTTCGTCATTATTGCAATTATTCGTAAAAAAGTCATTATATATTTTTATCAATTTTTGAACAGGTTTACGTGTGTGCCCTAAATATTTTTTAATACTAATTCTTGCTTCAATATACCTAGGTTCTTCATATTTCCATTTATCTTTTCCTTTCACTAGTTCAAAATCCATAGTGTAGTCATCAACTTTACCATGTCCCATAATTAAAGAATCATAAATATCTGTTATTACCCCGTGGATATGGCAAATATTAGATGAATCTATCAAATAAAGCTTTTCCAATGTCAAGGTATAGTTAAATGACAAAAAGCAAGAATTTGCATCCATTAAAATATCATAATTCTTAATTCTTATAGCTTTTGAATAATCAATGCTGCTTATCCAATCATAAAGATTTGGTTTAAGTTCTTTATAGTAATCTAATTCGTTATCAACCACAAAACCGATATTATCACCAATGTTACTCGTATAATCCATATCATCTTCAGAATTACAGCAACTATTAGCGTACATATATATTTCATCAATATCAATTTCAGCAAGATTATTTTCAAAATTACTCCAAAGATTTTCTCCATTAAATAAGTTGTATTTTATTACTCTATCGTAAAAACCAAAATTATTTTTTTTAAATAATTTTTAAAACTAAAATAACTTGTATCTAAATTGTGGGCAATATCAAACCCATTACCTATTATGAATAATCTTTTCATATATATCCTCTTTTCCATGTTTAGAATGCAGATGGACAACTCCATATAATTATTAATTATCATTAGTGTTTATTGCGATTTACTTAAATTTAAGTCATAAAAGTAGCAAGTGGAAGCAAAAAAAATAAAATTATTATTTATTCAATATAATGATTAATTAGCTTATTTTTGCAGTTGTATTAATTGTTATTTTTATAAGAAAACTTATTATTTATCTAATTCTTACTGTAAGTATATTGCTATATATTTTATTACCTACTTTTGTAATAACAATTGCTTGTGCGAAATGATTTCCTATATATGCCGTTTTTTCATCTCTTACATATATATTTGATTCTCGTTTAACTTCTTCGCCATTTCCTCTTAAACAACAATTTATCATTGCATCATATCCTGCATTTACAACTATTAGTTTCACTTCCTTGATTGAAATACTTGGACTAATTGATATTTCAAATCTCAAATTAAGACCTTTTTTTAAAATAGTTTGCGAACTAAAATTATGCCAAATACCATTTCCTAAAAAGTACCCTTCTAAATGTACACCTGCATACATAGGAATAAGTATTCTAGGCGTTTGTAATAATAACGAATGAGATTTTGCATCTATTAAATACGCCTCATCAATATCATAACTTTTTCCAAGAATGCAATTAATAATTGCAGTTGAATTATTTGTTAATAACGCACAATATAATTCACTAATTTTTTTCCTTATCAAATCAAATTCGTATTCATCATGTATATTATTTATATTATTGTCAATATTAGCAGGATCAAATATTTTTATTTTTCCAATGTCCGAATAATGGCCACAAAACTTAACAAGTTTGTCATATAACGAATCGTTATCTCTAAAATCTTTAGCTACGACATCTATAGCAAATATTTCTAAGTAAAAGCTTTTAAATTTGAAATTATTAAAAAAACGATAAAGTTTTATTATTCTAATAACATCTTTACAATTTGATTTTTTTACTTTATCAATTTGAATTTCCGGATTGCTTTTAAGCCTTTTTTTATCTCTATTGCACCATAAAAAGACATCTTTATTATTGTTATTTGAAGTATATTTTCCTGGTACAATATCTACAGATATATCCCACTTTGGATTCTCAATATCTCCAAAAACTGTTATTGCACTATTTTTGCATTCTATAAGGTAATTATTTTTAATTAAAGCATCTTTTGTTTCATCATAAATATCTTTTAATGATTTATCATAATCAGAATCAAAATAGCATAATAAATCAATGTCACATGAATTAGTATTTGCTGTTCCTTTTGCAAGAGATCCTCCATAGCGATAATTTGGCTTTTTATCAAACATTATATTTAAAGTGTCTTCTAAAGGATTCCTATATCCATTTCTTATTTCATTTGAGAAATCTTTTTCTACACAATAATTATCTAAAAGTTTTAACAATTCGTCATTTACCATTTTTTCCTATTATTCTCCCTTCTTGAACTAATAATGAAAGCACATAATTGCCTTCAAAATATTCATGAATATAAACTTTAGGATGTCCCGAACGAATAGCAGTTCCTATAATGAAACTAACTGGTTGCTTAGCTGCTATATACATATTGATTTGCTCCACATCATTACTACTACAAATATCTAATAATTGCTTAGTATAGGAATATACTTTTTGTAAGTAATTTGGTTTTATCTTATTTACACTTTTTTCATTAAAATAAAAAGTGCTGCTTTTGTCTATTTCTTTAATATTTATGTCCCTCGAACTTGAATAAACTATATTAATTGTCTTATTCTTTATTTCTTTAATTTCATTTACTTTAATCATATTTTTTTTATAATTAATTTTATAGCCCTTTGAATTATTGCTATCAATATCAACAAATGTATAATTCCTATTGTCCCCTAGACAAAAACCATCATAAGCAGCAAACATTGGGCTAACAAATCCTGAATATATCAACGAATTTGACTCTGATAAATTTCTTGATATATCATACAAATTTTTTTTCATTTTTAGCAAATGTATATTATAAAATCTATAGCCCAATTTTGTATTTGACTCGCAAACAACCCATTTATATCCTCTCGTAGGTACTAACTCAACAATTATCATCTTATTTTGTTTCTTTTTGTTTGAGTTTATATAAATAATATTTGGGTTATTCCAAAAAAATGTTTTAATTGCCGAATATACTTTATAAAATAAAGAAATGTTATTGTTCATCATAGTTACACCTCCCATAGTCGTATTTTTAATGATTCAAAAACTTTATTTATTATTTATAACTTCTGCAGTATAATTTGTATTAATTATTTTAATTCTTTGTTTTAAGATATTAGCATCATTCTTATAATTTTGTATTTTAAAAGAATTAACAATTTTATTTTCAGTTTCTGGTGTCCAATATATTGTTAAGTTTTTTCTTGCTCTAGTAATTGCTGTATAAAAAATGCTATGTGTAATATTTTCTTCAACTTCATTTGAAATGATAAGCTTGACTGAATCATATTCTAAGCCTTGTGCCTTATGTATAGATAAAGCATACGCAACTTGAAATGGAAATGCAATACTTCCATCTGTATTTTTATCATAAACATCTTCAGTAAACTTATTGAATGAAAACTTAACAATTGATTCTTTCATATTTTCGTCTATTGATAATAATTCAACACCACACGATTTGCACAAAATGGGATTAAGTATTTTACATACTCTTATTGTAAAAATAAAACTTTTCTGTGACTCATCAATTTTTTCTATTTTCCCTTTTAGATTATTGTAAAATATATCACGATATTTATAAGTCTCATGAAATATTATTGGATCATCTTTTTTAAAAATATATTGTTTCCATTTGTATGATTTATTTTTATTTTCAATTTGCAAAATTTTGTTTATATTATTAATACCATATAAGCCATCATAGTTAAGACATAATATAATTTCATCAGGATAATTTTTTTTAAAAACAGTATCATCAAAAACATGAGATATTTGATTAACAGCTAATTTTTCTTGAATATTTTGTCCAATATTTCTTACTTCTTTCCAAAAGTCTATTAATGTTTCACTATCTGTTCTAAATTGAGTTTGCAAATCAACATAACATCTACAAGGGATAAATTCTTTTAAAATGGAAAACCAGTTTCCAAATGATATCGAATGTATTTGAAAAATATCACCTAAAAGTAAAAGTAATTTTGGCTTTGTTTGATTCAATATATTATACATATCTTTTGTCGAAATTGTTGAACATTCATCAATAATCAATAAATCAATTCTTGAATCAATTTTAAATTCTTTTAAGTATTTAGTAATCGTCATATATTGGACAGAATTATTAGCAAATTTCCTTTTCATATTATCAACAGCTGGATTTGTAGAAGCAATACATATTGTTTCTAAATTATTTAATACTTTTAAAACATAACTTGCAAAAAAAGATTTACCAGTACCTGCCGAGCCATATACACAAAATATACTTTCTGATGTAAATAGCGTTTTAAGTGAGTTCTCTTTATTTGAATCTTGAAACTCCAAATTTAATTCTTTGATCTGAGATTCTGCAAATTCTTTGTAATGAGAAAAATTAATGGCATTAACATATTCATTTATTAATCTTATTAAATTAATTGTGTTTATCTCGTTTTCAGCTAAAAAAGTATATTTTCCAAATTGTAAAATTTTTCTATGTGATATTGATTCTTTATTAAATTGTGAATTATATTTCTCAATTATCATAGAAATATCATTATTACTTATTTTTTCATTAGGTATATAAATACACGATGATTCATTCGATACATTAGAAACAGTTCTAGCCAAAATCTCAGTGACATGTTCATAATATCCGAAAATATTTATTAAATCATTATATGACGGATTATGATTAATCAGTCCTGAGGAAAATGGAGATTTTTCAAATGGATATATTCCTTTTTTTAGATTAATTTTTTCTATTGAATCATCATAAACACTTGCTAATTGTTTCTTTAAAATATCATTATTCATTTTATAAACTAAATATAAAATTGTATTTCTACCAGTACTATTAAACAAAACTATGTTCCTACAAGCAATAATTGTTCTTAAAATTATTGTTTCTTTATTATAAAACACATCAACAATAAATTTATTAAAGTTTTTTTCATCTAGTTGTATAATTTCTGTCAAGTTTGTATTTTTATCTTTTAAATAATCCATCAAACGATAATAATCATTTGATTTTTTAGAATATACTTCCGAAGCATTAACAATATAGCTAAGCTTTTCTATTTCACATGGTCTTATCGCAATTTTAAAATCAGTAATAAATGAATAAGGAATTTTTAAATTTAAAACTAAAACTTCTTTTACAATTGTAGTTGCTTGTATTGCATAATTAGTTGGTATATTTAATAATGAAAAAGCAACAAATCTATCAAATTTACTATTATTGTCAAGTGCATTTGTAAGAGTGTATTCATAAAAAAGGAAATTTTCAACATAAATCATTTTTTTCTTTTGAACATAAAATGTTCCTTTTTCAACATGTTCAATTAACATATCATTGTTTTTATAGATGTTTATTATCTTTTTATAATATTGTTGAAACGAAATATCTAAATCAAATGGAAATAGCATAATATTTTTTAAAATAATAATGCCGTAATATTTTTCAACAAATTCCTTTACTTCTAACAATTTTTCAACATATTTAAGGCCTAACCTTTCTGCATACTCTCCAATAAAATCCTCATGACCGGTAGATGCATTTAAGTTTTCATAAAATTTTGATAAAAAATTCAAATTAGCTTTAGACTTGCAATAATTATTTGCGCTGTCAATTTCACAATATCTTGACTCATACACCTGATT
>CAKPZU010000081.1 GCA_934215405.1 uncultured Bacilli bacterium
AAGCAAGGATGAAGAGGAATATTATTTTAAGCTATATAAGGAGGGTGATGAAAATGCTAAGGAAAAGCTTATTGAGCATAATTTAAGATTAGTTGTTTATGTTGCAAAAAAATATGAGGTTAATTCTTCATATTTAGAAGATTTAGTATCAATTGGCTGTATGGGTTTAATAAAAGCTATTACGACCTGTGATATTGATAAGAATTTTAAATTAGCCACATATGCTAGCAGATGCATAGAAAATGAAATATTAATGCATCTTAGAAAAACAAGCAAGCAAAAGCTAGAGGTTTCAATTGATGAGCCATTAAATGTTGATTATGATGGAAATGAATTATTACTTGCTGATATTTTATCTATTCCAGATGATAATATAGTTGAAGATTTATGTGAGGATGAACAAAGAAAAGTAATGTATGAAGCAATAAATGAATTAAAGCCGCGAGAAAGAGAAATAATTACATTAAGATATGGCTTAAATAATTGTGAGGAAATGACTCAAAAGGATGTGGCTGATAAACTTAATATCTCCCAATCATATATCTCACGCTTAGAAAAAAAGATTATAAAAAAGCTTAAAAACAAATTGAATAGCTAATGTAAAAAAATACCAAATTGTATATTTGCCTTAAAATGATGAAACACTTAATATGGTGTTAATATGATAAACAAGGTAAATATAACAAACATAAAAACAAATAATATAAAAATACTTAATAAGGATAAATGCATAGAATTATTAAAGGAATATCAAAATGGGAATAAAACTGTGAAAGATGAAATAGTAATGGGAAATTTAAAATTAGTTTTAACAGTTATTAAAAAGGTTAATTATTCCTATAATGTTGATCCTGATGATCTATTTCAAATTGGTTGTATTGGCTTAATTAAATCAATTGATAATTTTAATACATCCTTAAATGTAGCTTTTTCAACCTATGCTATTCCAATGATAAGCGGTGAAATAAAAAGATATTTAAGAGACAATAACAATGTTAAAATATCACGTCAAATAAAGGACTTAGCCTATAAAATATTAAAATATAAGGAAAAATATTTAATTGAGCATAATAAGGAACCATCTTCCTTTGAAATAGCTAAATATTTAAATGAGGATGTTTATAAAATAGATGAAGCAATAAAAAGCTTGAATTGTGTTGTCTCACTTCAGGATACATTAACTAATGATGATACAGATGAATTAACTTATCTTGATCATATTAGTGAAGATTTCAATATTGAAGAAAAAATAATTAATAAAAACACCTTAAAACAAGGAATTAGTATGCTAGATGATATTCAAAAAAATATTATTATAAAAAGATATTATAAAGGCTTAACTCAAGAGGAAATAGCCAAAGAATTATTTATTTCTCAAGCACAAGTATCACGCCTTGAAAAAAATGCAATAATTTCATTAAAAAAGCTTTTTTAAATTGTTCTTTTAGCGTATTTATTTTATAATATAGGCGGAGATGATTTATATGGGCAATAAATTAAAGGATTTTTTATTTCCGTCTAAAGAAAAAAATGAATTAGATTCAACAACTATAATTGTAAAGGAAAATAATAAAGTTACGAATAATACTAAAAATATAGGTGTTAACTCACCAAATATAATAACTCCAAAGGTTTTTTCTCAAGTTGAAGAAATTGCTAACGAGCTATTAAATGGAAGAAGTGTTATTGTTGATTTAACTGACACTGAAATTAATGAAGCAAAAAGAATTTGTGACTTTTTAAATGGTGTTACATTTGCTATAAATGGAAAAGTTGAAAAAGTTGCTAAGCTAGTTTATTTGTTCTCACCAAAAAGCAATTAATTTTTCAAAATAATTTGTATTTTGTGTGAATTTATGCTAATATATTTTAAACGTGTTGATATTAGACAACAGTTAATTCTAAGTAATTTTTAGAGAGTCATTGCTAGCTGAAAAAATGACAATTACATTATTAGCTTATCACTAATGTAGCGGCGACTTGAACTAATAGTAAAGAAGACGTTTTCCAACGTTAAGGAATAATAAAGTGCATAGTTATACTATGAACTAAGGTGGTACCGCGTAATATTACGTCCTTAGATTAATTTCTAAAGACGTTTTTTTATTTTAAAGGAGGAATAACAATGGATTATAAGGAAAGTATTTTTTTACCAAAAACAGATTTTGAAATGCGTGGCAATTTAACTGTTAAAGAACCAAAAATCGAACAATTTTGGAATGATAATGACATTTATAACAAAATGTTAGAATCAAACGACAAGGATAAAGCATTTTATTTACATGATGGACCTCCATATGCTAATGGTAATATGCATACAGGTCATGCTTTAAATAAAATATTAAAGGATATTATTATTCGTTATAAAAATATGAATGGCTATTATGCTCCAATTATTCATGGTTGGGATACTCATGGTATGCCAATTGAAGTGGCTTTACAAAAGAAGGGCTTTTCAACTAAAAATATGAGCATTGCTGATTTTAGAAATAAATGCCGTGAATTTGCTTTATCACAGGTTAAGGTTCAAAGAAGTCAAATTAAAAGACTTGGTGTTTGGGGAGCTTTTGGTAATGAGGATAATTTGCTTGATGAAAATGATCCATCTCGTCCTTATTTAACCCTTCAAAATGATTTTGAAGCTAAGCAAATTGAAGTATTTGCTAAAATGGCACTTGATGGTTATATTTATAAAGGCTTAAAAACTGTTTATTGGTCACCATCAAGCCAAACTGCTTTAGCTGAAGCTGAAATTGAATATAAGGATGTTGAATCATATTCAATTTATGTTGCTTTTAAAGTTGTTGATGGTAATAATGTATTAGATACTGATACTTCATTTATTATTTGGACTACAACACCTTGGACAATTCCATCAAACCTTGCTATTTGTGTCAATCCACGTTTTGAATATGGACTTTATAAAACAAATAAAGGAAAATTCATTTTCGATGTTAATTTAGCAAATGATGTAATTAGTAATCTTGAACTTGAAGATGTTGAATTATTAAAGGTATTTAAAGGAAAAGAACTTGAATTAATTAAAACAAAGCATCCTTATTTTGATAGAATTTCACCAGTTATTTTAGGTGATTATGTTACTGAAGATTCAGGTACTGGTGTTGTCCATATTGCTCCTGACCATGGTATGGATGACTTTACTGTTGCTAGAAAATATGGTATTCATCCTTTTGTACCAATTGATGCAAGAGGTTGTTATACTGAAGTAGTTGGAAAAGATTTTGAAGGAGTTTATTTTGAAGATGGTAATGAAGTATCATTAAACAAAATGAAAGAAACTAATACTTTATTAAAGGTTAGTAAATTTACTCATAGCTATCCACATGATTGGCGTACTAAAAAGCCATTAATCCAAAGAGCAACTGACCAATGGTTTTGTTCAATTGATGCTATAAGAAGTAAATTACTTGATGAAATTCATTCAGTAAAATGGTACCCTAGCTGGGGCGAATTAAGAATGAACAATATGATTAAGGATAGAGATGACTGGTGTATTTCACGTCAAAGGACTTGGGGCGTACCAATTCCAATTATTTATAATGAAGATGATTCACCAATTATTGAAAAAGAAGTCTTTGACCATATTGCTAAATTATTTAAAGAAAAAGGTGCAAACTGCTGGTATGAGCTAGATGCTATTGATTTATTACCAAAAGGATATACTAATCCTAAGTCTCCAAATAATAAATTTTATAAGGAAAAGGATATTATGGATGTTTGGTTTGATTCAGGCTCATCATCAATGTGTGTCTTAAAGCAACGTTTAAATGTTTTCCCTGCTGATTTATATTTGGAGGGCTTTGACCAATATCGTGGTTGGTTTAACTCATCATTAATTACTGCAACAGCTGTTTTAGGACATGCTCCATATAAAGCTGTTGTTTCACATGGCTTTGTTTTAGATGGGCAAGGTCGTAAAATGTCAAAATCATTAGGAAACACTATTGATCCAAATCAAATGGTTAATAAATATGGTGCTGATATTTTACGTTTATGGGTAGCAACTTGTGATTATCAAGCTGACGTTAGAGTATCTGAAGAAATTATCAAGCAAAGCGCTGAAACATATAAGGCTATTAGAAATAGATTTAAATTTATGCTTGGAACCTTAAGTGATTTTAACTTAAAGGAAAATGGTGTTAAGGAATTTACATTTGTTGATAATTGTATCTTAAATGAATTAAACAATTTAATTAATAAGGCTCATGAATATTATGATTCATACCAATTTGCAAGTGCTATGAATATGATAGTTAATTTCCTACAAGTTGATTTATCAGGCTTTTATTTAGATATGGCTAAGGATATTTTATATTGTGATGCCATTAATTCATTAAGACGTCGTCAAGTTCAAACTGTTATTTATAAAGTGTGTATTGAACTTGCAAGATTATTAGCTCCAGTAATTCCTCATACTGCTGAAGAAATTTATTCAAACTTTGTAGGTAAGGATAAAGAATCAATCTTCTTAACTAAATATGATTACGAACCATTAAATGTTAATAATGATTTAGCTAATCAATATCAACACTTTATGACTTTACGTAATGCTATTTTAAAGGCTTTAGAAGAAAAAAGAGCTGAAAAATTAATTGGTAAGTCAATTGATGCAACATTAACATTACACGTAAAGGATGAAGTAATTAAGGATATTGTTAATAATATGGATGAACAAACTTTACAACATGTCTTTATTGTTTCGAAGGTAATTTTGAAGGATTGTGATTGTGACTTAGTCGACTTTGAGGTTGCTTCATTAAAGGTAAGTGAAAATAATGGTATTATTTGTGAAAGATGCTGGAATAGAATTGATGAAGATAAGGTTTGCAAAGGTAATTTATGTAAGCGTTGTTATGATGTAGTTCATGGTGAATAATATGAAAGTAAAAAAAATATTATATAATATTTTTATTAAATACCAAGGCTTATTTGTCTTACTTGTAATTATTGATCAAATATCTAAAATCCTTGCTTTAAAGTATTTACAAAAGCCAGTTTATATATTTAGTTGGTTTAAGCTAGAACTAAGTTTTAATACAGGTGTAGCCTTTAGTTTATTTGATAATGTTCCACAAATAGTTTTAGCAATTATTTCTTTAGTGGCTACATTTGCTATTGAGTATTATTTAATAAAATATAAGCCAAAGGATAAATTTATGGTCGTAATGCTATTAATTTTGGCTGCTGGTGCATTTAGTAATGGTATTGATAGAACACTAGCTTCATTTGGAAGAAAATATCTAATAAATGGCGTTTATTATAGTGGCGTTGTCGATTTTATATTTCCAACATTCTTTGCTAATTTTAATATTGCTGATGCTTATGTTACTTGTACTTGCTTTATTCTTTTAATTTATTTTATCTTTTCTAAGGATGATAGTGAACCTTCATATAAAGAATTAAAAGAAGCAGAAAAGAAATTAAATGAAGAAAAAAAGCTAAATGAAAGTAATGATGAATCAATAAATAAGGACACTAAAGATGAATAATATTAATTATGAAGAATTAGATTTTGAAACCTTTAATGCAACAAGTGAAGATGAAGGTATAAGAATTGATAAGTTTTTGGCCAATAAACTACCTTTATTATCAAGAAGCTATATTCAAGAATTAATAAAGGAAAACTATGTTTTTGTTAATAATCTAAATGTTAAACAATCATATAAATTAGAATTAAATGATGAAATAGTTTTATATTTTAAGGTAGTTGAATCATTAGATGTTAAGCCACAAAATATTCCTCTTGATATTGTTTATCAAGATGATAGTATTGCTATAATTAATAAGCCAGCTGGAATGGTTGTTCATCCAAGTGCTGGTCATAAGGATAATACTTTAGTAAATGCTTTACTTTATCATATTAAAGATTTAAGTGGAATTAATGGTAAGTTTCGTCCTGGAATTGTTCATAGAATTGATATGGATACATCAGGCTTAATTGCTATTGCTAAAAATGATGAAGCTCATAAGTTTTTAGCAGAACAATTAAAGGATCATACTATGTCTAGAGATTATTATTGCTTAGTTAAAGGAATCTTATCTTCAAAAAGAGGGATCATCAAAACACTAATTGGCAGAGATAAAAAGAATCGTTTAAAAATGAGTGTTGTTAATGATAATGGAAAAGAAGCAATAACTGAATTTGAGGTTGTAAAAACATATAATGATAAATATTCATTAGTAAAATGTCATTTACAAACAGGTAGAACTCATCAAATTCGTGTGCATATGAATTTCATTCATCATCCAATTATAAATGATCCATTATATGGTGAAAACAATAAAATTGCATATAAGTCTGCTCAGCTTTTACATGCTTATGAATTAACATTAATTCATCCTGTAACTAAAGAAAAGATGACATTTAGTGCACCACTTCCTAAGCATTTTCTTGAAGCAATTCAATCTATTGAGTAATAATTTTAGCCCAAATTAACTAAAATGCGGTTATTTGGGCTTTGTTTTTTGCTTAAAAGTTGACTAATTAAAAATAAAAATTGTAAAATAAAAATAGACGGGGGATTTTACTATGGAAAAAGAAAAGCCAATTATTGCTATAATTTATGACTTTGATAACACGTTATGTGACCAAGATATGCAAAATTATTCCTTTATTCCTAATTTAAATATGACTCCAAACGAATTTTGGAATGAAATTAGTGACTTTACAAAAACTGAAAATATGGAAGGAATTTTATCATATCTTTATTATATGGTAAAAAAATCAGAAGAAAAAGGAAAGCCTATTACTAAGGAATACTTGTCTTCACTTGGGGATGTTAGTTTTTATCCTGGAGTTCTTGATTGGTTTGAAAGAATTAATCAATTTGGAAAAGAACAAGGGGCCATTATTGAGCATTATGTAATTTCATCAGGTATTAAAGATATTATTAATTCAACAAAAATAGCTAAATATTTTAAAGCGGTTTATGCTTGTGATTTTTATTATGATGAAAAAGGCTATGCTGTATGGCCTAAAATTGCTATTAACTTTACTGGTAAAACTCAATATATCTATAAAATTAATAAAGGTATTTTAGATGAAATTGATTCAACTGAGGTTAATAAAAAATATCGTGAAAAAAGAATTCCATTTAGAAATATGATCTAGATTGGTGATGGATTAACTGATATTCCTTGTATGACAATGCTTAAAAAGCAAGGCGGAAAATCAATTGGTATTTATGTTCCTAAAACTAAAGAAAGAGTTCAACAATTCCTAGTTGACGATAGAATTAATTATGTATGTCCTGCTAACTATAAGGAAAATTCTTATCTTGATAAAACTGTTAAATTAATTATTAAGTCAACATGCTTAATTGATGAACTATCAGCATTAGAAGAAAAGCAAATGCATATGGCTGAAGAAAAATTATTCCAAATAAATACAGACGAACATTAAAGGGCACTAATCTTAGTGCTTTTAATTTTTTAAATATTTTTTGAAATTAACAAAAAACATTATAATTCCAATTACAATTATTCCAATTGCTAAACCAAGTAGTAAGCCATCGCTAAAGTTTGAAAAATCATTAGATGAATCATTGCTACAAAAATATAAATAACAAATAAATAGGATAATACCTACTATAAGTAAACCAATTTCAGTTAATAGCCTTTTCATTATATAACACCATCCTTTTTTCATTACAATATCAAAATGATTTTTGCTAATATATCATATTAGGTAAAATAATTGTAAAAAAGTTGTTTAACTTATAAAAAAACTTCAAAAACTCAATTTTTTGCAAATTTAGTGATTTTAATACTCAAATTTTTGCAAATTTAATGTATTTTAAATTAAATTTTTTGCAAATGGTGTTTATAATACATTTAAAATGCTAAAAAGAAAAATATATGATAAGTTAGTAGAATGGAAAAATAGCAGTAATGGAATAACAACATTATTAATAAAAGAAACTAGACGTATAGGTATGTCATTTATAGTTGAAGAATTTGCTAAAAAGAATTATTCGTCATACATATTAATTGATTTTTCAAAAATGAATGATAGCTTTAAAGAAGTATTTGATGATTTACAAAATATTGATGAATTTTATAAAAATTTATTCTTATCATTGCAAAAAAGCCCTTTACCTAAAAATTCATTAATAATTTTTGATGAGGTTCAATTTTGTCCAAAAGCTAGACAAGCAATTAAGCATTTGGTTTTTGATGGAAGATATCATTTTATTGAAACTGGTTCACTTGTTTCAATAAAAGAAAATACCATGGACATTCTTATTCCATCTGAAGAGGAAAGAATATCAATGTATCCTCTTGATTATGAAGAATTCTTATGGGCTATTAATAAAGAATATGAAAGCGAAGTTTTAAAAGAAATCTATGATAAAAGAGATACTAAAACCTCATTAAAAATGCATCAGGTTTTTATTAAAACATTAAGATTATATATGGCAATTGGTGGTATGCCTCAAGCTGTAAATAAATATATTGAAACAAATGATTTTTATGCTGTTGAAAAAATAAAGAAAAACATTCTTAGCTTATATGAAGAAGATCTTAAAAAAATTGATAACAAATATAATACAATTTGTTATTTAGTTTATAAAAGCATTCCATTAATGCTTAGTAAGCACACAACAAGATTTATTACTTCTAGTTTAAATGAAAGAGCAGATTCTGTATTATTTAAAAATACTTTATCAAAACTAATAGAATCGAAAATTGTAAACGTAGTATATCGCTGTAATGAACCAAAAATTGGATTTTCATTAACAACAGATGATTCTTTCTTCAAAATATACTTTAATGATATTGGATTGTTTACTTCAATGGTTTATTTTGAGAATATTAATGAAAGTAGAGATATTTATCAAAGACTTATTTTAGATAAGGTTGACACTAATCTTGGGATGTTTTATGAAAGTTTAGTTTGTCAAATGTTAATTTGCAATAATCATATTCCTTATTATTATAGTTGGAAAGATAAAAACAAAGAAAACATGGATAATAAAAATAGTAAAAGCTTTGAATTGGATTTTATCATCTATAAAAAAGGTCATATAATCCCAATAGAAGTTAAATCATCTTTAGTAAAATCATTAGCATCATTAAATGCTTTTAAAGATAAGTATGGTAAAGGAGTTGGAGAAAAGATAATAATAAAAAATAAGCCATTAAACTATGGAGATAATACAACTTATTTACCAATTTATTTTTGACGTTTAATATTTAATACTATATGTGGTTTTAACAATTACCAAATAGTAATTATTTAAGGCCATTTTTCTTATATACACTTAATTTTTAGTCGATTTATTACATTTAGTCGACGACTTTTGACAAACACTTGATTTTATACGGGGGGGGGTATAATGAATTCGCTTAAAAGTAGTGATTGTTATAAATTAATAATAATTTCTTCCTTTTAAGTAAGTATAAAAGAAAGGAAAATAATAAAATTATGAAAAAGAAAATTAAAAAGGCTTTTACATTAGTTGAACTATTAGTTGTAATTGCAATACT